>CAZRIR010000288.1:0-3620 GCA_964600195.1 uncultured archaeon
ATTTTTAATAATTTTTTTATTTCATCCTTTAGAGATTCATGATATTTTAAGGCAATAACGATTTGAATTGCCTCTTTTGAAAATTTCTTATTCCATAAATCTTTAAATATCCAGTCCGTGGTTCCTTTTGATAAATCTTCCATCAATAAATCCGGAGTAATTACAAAAAATATTCTTTTTTCAGCCTCGTCAATTAAATCCTTCATCTTTTTTCTGATTTTGTCTCTGGAACTTATAGCCCATACGCGTGGTTCTGATTCTTCTTCATCAATCTTTAAATCAACTATCTTTTTCTCTAATTCCATTGTTTCAGATATTTTTTGTTTATAATCCTCTCTTATGGTTTTAAAAATTCTTTCGATGGGAATAACTTGATAATTGGCACCTCTTTTTACAGGTTCTTTTTGAATATATCCTTTTTCAATTAAACGATTCAAGGAATCATAAACTCTTGCACGATCAACTCCAGAATTTCGAGCAATATCTGCTGGACTTAAAATCTTGTATTTACATAAAGTCAATAAAACCTTTGAATCATTTTTAGTAAATCCGAGTTCCATTAAGGATTCTTCTATTTCTTCTTCCACTTGTGATTACCAAGCTATTTTTATTTATGTATAAAAGTATAAACTGCTCTTAAATAAAACTACTTAAAAAATAAATAATATTTTTTTTTTTTTAAAGATATATGAAAGTCCATTGATTTAAATGTTTTGACGAGAGGGGATATTTTGGGTTTTAATGCATTTTTTCGGGATACAAAATATTTATCACGAGTGAAATTTGATCTATTTTTCTTGCAAAATAAAATTATCAAAGTTCGATCAATAGTTTTTTTCATAAAAATAGCTAAAATAATTTATTTCGGATTAAATAAATTACCATGCAACCCACCTCATGTAAAGCATTTCTTATTTTTTAGTTAATAATATTTTTTTAATTAATACAAAAAACTTCCTACTTTCTCTCGTAGACTCCTAAAAATGGCATTTTGTCGGTTAAGTGAGATTAACGATCTGATTCCCACCAATTGAAAAATCGGTCATGAAAATTCCGAAATATATTGATCCGAACCATAATGTTTATATATATTTATTGTTAAGTTATAATTAATAACTAAAATTAATCTATAAAAAAATCAATTCATATTAAATGGAGGAATAAGAATATGGCAAAAAAAGCAGCTCCAAAGAAAGCAGCAGCTAAAAAGAAAGCACCAGCAGCAAAAAAGGGTGAAAGTTATATTGCAAAAGCTCCCATCAGGAGATTGATGAAAAAAGAAGGTGCGGAATTAGTTGCAGCAGAGGCGTTAGATAAACTAATTGACTTTTTAGAAACGTCTGCTGCCGAAGCAACAAAAGGGGCAATTAAAGTTTGTAAAGCTGACAAAAGAAAAAGAGTTACAGCTTCCGACATAAGAAACGCAACTCGATAAATGTATAAAAATAATGAGTTTTTTTTTTCTTTTTTTCAAGTATATATATATAAAAAACTAATAAGTAACTAATTATTAGAATTTTCTAACCTAATGAAGATACAAGCAACTAGTAGGCAATTTGTATGAATAGTTTAAGTAAAATTGTTATTGATGGTTTAACCACCATTCCAAAAATAAAAAATTTTAGGAAAAAAATGAATTCTTTTTATAAGGCACATATTAGTGTCAAAAATAGTGATTTAATTTTTTGGTATAGAGACTTGGACTATGTTTCAGGTTCAGAAACTTCACTAAAGGGAAAAAAAATGCTAATGTTAGATAGTTATGACTATCTGGGGTTAGGAGACGACCCAAAAGTGAAAAAAGCAGTATCCGATACAGTATTAAAACATGGTTTAAGCACGGGAGGGTCACGACTACTTGCAGGCTCAACAACTATACATAAACAATTGGAGAATGCTTGTGCAGAATTTAAAGGAACTGAATCTTCAATAGTTTTCAACAGTGGGTATGACGCAAATTTGACTACGATCTCAACTTTGTTTGGAAAGGACGATCTCATCATTCTTGATAAATACGATCATGCAAGTATCTATGATGGAGCTAGACTTTCAGGAGCTCACATTGAACGATTTGAACACAATAATGTTGATTCATTAGCTCAAATTTTAGAAAGTTCAGGGGAATATGAAAACAAATTAGTCGTTATAGACGCGGTTTATAGTTCTGTGGGCGATCTCGCAAAACTTCCAGAAATTATTAAGAAAATCAAGAAATATAGTGCCATATCAATGGTAGATGAAGCTCATTGTTTAGGAATAATAGGAGAGACGGGGAGAGGTATTGACGAACATTTTGGAATGAAAATAGAGGATGTGGATATTTGGATGACATCTTTCGGCAAAGCTTTTGGAAGTCAGGGGGGAGCAATTTCAGGTAATGATGATTTAATCTCTTATTTAAAAGTCTTTGGAAGGTCTTTCATTTTTTCGGGTAGTTTACCAGCAGCAGTAAACGCAGGAACAATTGAAGCAATAAATATAATGAAATCAGATTTAAGCCGAAAAAAAAAGCTTTGGGAAAATATAAAACATTATAAAGAAGGACTTAATGAAATGGGGTATGATACAATGAAGACAGAATCAGCGATTATTCCTATTTATTTAGGAGATGAAGCAAACGCAATAAAAATGGCAAGAATTTTAAATCAAGAAGGAATATTTGCTTGCCCTTATATTTTTCCTGCGGTCCCTCCAAAAACCGCTCGATTTAGAACTTTGATGACCGCAAATCATTCAAGCGAAGATATTGAATTTGCACTTCTAGGATTTCAAAAGGCAAAAAGAAAATTAAAATTTTGAGAAAATTACAATCAAATCTCATTTAAAAAACATGATTCAAAATTTTTCAAAAAATTCATTGTTCAAATAATTATAAATTTTTTCTTCAATCTTTCTTCGTACGGTGTCTAATCCCTCAACAGTAACCCTTGTTTTACCAACAATGTCAATAAATCCTAACTCATTACCATAACGTGGAACGATATGAAAATGAACGTGGTCTATACTAGCCCCTCCCATTCTTCCTTGATTCATTCCAATATTGTAACCCTTAGGATTATAAAGCTCGTCGATCATTAATTCCAAACCTTGGATCATCCTGACTAAATGCATTAATTCCTGTTTTGTTAAATCGGTATATTTCAAAACATGTCTTGATGGCACTACCATGATGTGTGCGGGATTATAAGGATAGAGATTTAATACGACAAAAGCCAAATCATCTTGATATACTTTTAAATTTTCCACTCTCTCATCATCATCACGTATCGAACATAATATACACTCTACATCAGGCCTTGTCTTTCCTTGTGCATATTCTAATTTACCAAGAGCTCTTAACCAATCTTTAAACATAGAATTTCACCTAATTTATAGTTAAAGATTTCAAGTATAAAGGGAGAAATTAGAGCCAGAATCTAAATCATCCTGGGATACTTTCCCCATACAATATTCCTGTAAAATAGTATTAGCATACATTGCAACGTTAAATACTCTTCTTATTCCTTTAAATAACGAATTTTTTGAAATAAAATTATTTTTCTTGAGAAAAATTTGATCACTTATTTCATATCGGTTATTTTGGACATCTATTCGAAAAAATACATCTTTTGATAAAAATA
>CAZRIR010000289.1:0-1422 GCA_964600195.1 uncultured archaeon
CTTTAGAAAGAAGAAAAATTCTTAAAGCATATGGGGCAGAATTAGTTTTAACACCAGCTTCTGGAGGTATGAAAGGAGCCATTGAGAAAGCAGAAGAATTGAGCAAAGAGGGTGCAAATGTGTATATACCACAACAATTTAAAAATATTGCAAATCCTGAGATACATCGAAAAACTACTGCGGAAGAAATTTATAATGATCTTGATGGTAAAGTCGACGGAGTTGTAGCTGGGATTGGAACAGGAGGGACTATCACAGGAATAGGTGAAGTATTAAAGAAAAAAGTAGGTTCACACGTAAAAATATATGCTGTTGAACCAAAAGATTCACCAGTTCTTTCTGGTGGCAGCCCCGGATCTCATAAAATTCAAGGAATTGGTGCAGGTTTTATACCTGATGTTTTAAATACCCAAATTTACGATAAAATTATCCAAGTTGATTATGCAGATGCCATTGAAACTTCAAGAAATCTAGCTAAATTAGAAGGAATTTTCGTCGGTATTTCTTCAGGAGCTGCAACATGGGCTGCCTTGAATAATGCTTCGTTAGATTTTTCTGAGGGTCAAAATTTAGTGGTTATATTACCTGATACTGGAGAAAGATATTTATCAACGGATTTATTTGAAATTTAATTTTTTTTAAGTAAATTTACAATATTTATTTTATTTATAAAAATGTAGTTTAACCATTAAAATTCAGGTGAATCAGCTTCCTCGATGAGTTACTAAAAAAAATTCCAAATCTAAAGTACTTTCATTGGGATAAAAATTTTAAACTTGAATCAGGTAAATTTTTACCTAAATTCAAATTAGCTTATGAAACATATGGAACTTTAAATAAATCTAAGTCAAATACAATTATAATATTCCACGCTTTATCCGGGAGTTCTCACGTATACCATGATAATAGTGATTGGGGGGGATGGTGGGATGAAATGGTTGGCCCTCAAAAACCTTTTGATACGAATAAATATTATATTATTTGTGCCAATATCCTCGGGAGTTGTTATGGATCAACAGGTCCATCCTCAAATAATCCTCAAACAAGGAGGTTATATAAATTAGATTTTCCTATCATAACAATACATGATATTGTCAAATCCATTAAATTATTAATCGAAAGTCTTGGAATTGAAAAAATTTTAGCGGTTTCAGGTGGAAGCATGGGTGGCATGCAAGCTTTAGATTGGGCAATTAGTTATCCTGAGATGACACAATCTGTAATCCCTATGGCAACTGCTGCCTATGCAACAACACTCAATATTGCATTTAATGAGGTTCAAAGGCAAGCAATTTATTCTGATCCCAATTGGAACAAGGGAAATTATTACAATGGTTTTCCACCTAATAAAGGATTACGTTTAGCACGGGAAATAGGGCATATCACTTATTTAAGTGAAGAATCAATGAAAGAAAAATTTGG
>CAZRIR010000289.1:1522-3603 GCA_964600195.1 uncultured archaeon
TTAAAGTGAGTTTTGCTGAAATTGCTATAAATTATGGTCATGATTCATTTTTAATCGATTGTGAAGACTTAAAAGTTTTGGTTTCAAATTTTTTGAAAAATCTTGATTATTAAATAAAACTAAGAATAAAAGATATGATACAAAGAAAAGACCTTCAAATAATTTTAGAATTTATAGAACCTAAAAGTAAAGTATTGGATTTAGGATGTGGTACTGGTGAATTATTGAATGAATTAAATAGAATTAAAAATGTAGATGGACTGGGTATTGAAATTTCCCTTGAATCAATAAAAAAATGCTTGGAATATGGTCTTTCTGTGGTTCAAGGAGATTTAAATGAAGGTCTCAAAGACTTCCAAAATAATTCATTTGATTATGTTATATTGAGCCAAACTTTGGAAGAAATCTCCAATCCCGTGCATTTAATTCGAGAAATGCTCAGAGTTGGTAAAAAATGTATAATTAGTTTTGAAAATTTAGCCTATTGGAGAAATAGAATTTCTTTCTTAGTATATGGTTCGCTAAATAGAATAGGTACTCATATGAAATGGTTTATTGGTGGTAAAAAACAACAAATTCTCACGGTGAATAAATTCCTGAATTTTTCTAAACATTATAATTTTGAGATATGCAAAAAAATATTTCTTCCAAGAAAAAAAAGTCATTTAACAAGCATATTTCCTAATTTATACAGTAAAACAGCCATTTTTATATTAATAAAAAAATAAAAGAGATTTGATTTTAAAAAAAATACTGAGGGTTTGATCATGGACATTAATTGGGATGAAATAAGAAAAGAACAATTTCCTGCATTTAAAAAAGCAATACATTTAAAAGCAGCTGGCGGCTCACCCATGTGTAAAGCTGCATATCAGGAAGGTGTTAAATACTTTCAAGAAATGCATGAGCATGGGGATCTCTTTTGGGATAAATATTTTATTGATCTCGAAAAGACTAGAAGAATGGTTGCTGAATATCTGAATTCTAAGCCGGATGAAATCGCATTTTTAATTAATACCTCTTCTTGCATGAACGCTATTGCAAGATTATTAAAAAAGGAGAAAATTATATATCCAGAAGGAGAATTCCCCAGTTCTATTCACATTTTTAAATATTTAGGATTTAAATGTGAAAAGATCAAGGTGCAACCAAATAACTCGTATGATCTTCAAAAAATTCAAAATCAAATAAAGCTGGATACAAAATATATCATTCATAGTCATGTACAATATTTGACTGGATTCAAACAAGATCTTGTTGAGTTAGGAGAATTGAGTAAAAGAAATAATCTAATAAATATAATTAACGCGACACAATCTTTTGGAGCATTTCCATTGAATGTAAAACTTCAAAATATAGATATATTGGTAGCGTCAGCTCTTAAATGGGCTTGCTGTGGATATGGAATTGGAATTCTTTATATCAATAATCAACATATTATTAATGAGGAATTACCCTTCTCTAGCTGGTTAAGTGTAAAAGATGCATATTTAATGAATAATGAAAATTTGAACATAATTAAAAAGACTAAATCTATGGACGGTCTTGGAGGAACTCCAAATTTTCCAGCGTTGTTAACTTTAAAAGGTGGTTTAACATTAATCAAGGAAATTGGAAATGGGAGTATTAATGTTGGTGTTGATAAAATTAAGGAAAGAATTACCTCTCTTACATCTGAATTTATAGCGAACATTCAAGAATTGGAATTTGAAATTATTACTCCTCTAAACATAAAAAATCGCTCTGGGATAGTCACAATTAAAAATGATAGAGCAGAGAGGATTTTTAATGAGCTTCTTTCAAATAAAGTCTATATTTCGTTAAGAAATTATCCCGATTCTAATGATAAAAATCTTTTGAGGTTTGGATTTAATTATTACAATAATTTCGATGATATAAATAAAGTTATACATATATTAAAAGAATGTGTTTGAAATGAAACAAATCAAAATCGATCCAATACCAAAAACCATGACACCTATTGGTGGGATACACGGTGTTTCAGCAATTTTTCAAAAATTTGATGACATAATAAATTATGAAGAAAAGAAGATTACAATAAATCGTGGATACCCTAGATT
>CAZRIR010000290.1:0-1928 GCA_964600195.1 uncultured archaeon
TTTGAACGGTATCTAAAATTCCAAGGAAAATAACTAGACAAGGATGACTTACTATAAGTAAGAATGATAAATTATAGTTACTTTGAGGATTAGAAAAGCCGATTTTAGGAAAACATTATAAATAACTATCTATCATTAGAAGATTTTTGTTTATAGTAAATTTCATGTTCTCATAGGTTACATAAATGAAAAAGAATAAACTATCCTTTTATAAAGTTCTCTCAGAATTTTTTTCAATATTATCTTCAATTGGAGCTTTTCCATTTCCATATATTTGATATAAGCCCGTTCTTCTAGCACATTCATTAAAACTTCTATATACATCTTTCATCTGATCATATAAAGCGCAAGTTTCATAAATTATGGGATTCCAGAGAGATAGTTTATTATCAGGTTCATACCATAATTTTTCGTCTACAAGAATTTGTTTAAAATCTTCAGTAGAAATGATTTCTTTAAGATCTTGTTTATTAAGCATTACTAAAAAAGGTAATTCAGTAATTAATTTATCTCTAGCAATATTTTTTAATTCTCTTAATGATTCGATATTATCTTCGAAATATCTAGTTTGAGAATCTACAACAAAAATAACTCCGTCGGTTCCTTTAAATATTTTTTTTCTTAGAGGGGAGAATCTAGTTTGACCTGCAACAGTATACACGTGATAAAATACTTTTTCTGATTTTGTTGATTGAAATATCCCCCTATCAAAATAAAGTGTTGATCCGCTAGCCATAGAAATTTTAGTTAAATTACCGGTAGGACGAATGTCTTTCTTTTTTTCTTTAGTTAATTGATAAAGAGTATCTACAATTGTAGTTTTTCCTGAACCTCCCATACCCCAATATAGTATTTTTATGTATACTTTATGATCTGTTGTGAATCGAACCATCAGCAATTCTACCTTTGTATTATAACTTTTTTATTACTTGCAGATATAAAATATTTTTTTTATCAAATTCTTTATGAAAAAAAAGGTTTTTAGTATTATAATAATTAAATAATTGTTATTTTAACTTTTTGATTTATGCAAGTAATATTTAGATATCGCAATTTTTTACTTTTATAGTTGATCTATGTTAATTAAAACAGTTCTTCTAGCACATTCAGAAAAACTTCTATATACATCTTTATGTTGATCATATAATGCACAAGTTTTATAAATTATAGGGTTCTGAAGATGATATTCGTTATCTGGCTCAAACCAAAGTTTTTCTTCCCTTAATACGTCCTTAAAATCATCCTCTTCAATGACCTCCCGAAGATCTTGTTTATTTAGCATGACAATAAGGGGTATCTCTTTGAGTAATGATCCTCTAGTTATATTTTTTAGTTCTTTTAAGGATTCAATATTATCTTCAAAAAGTCTAGTTTGAGAATCCACAACGAAAATAACACCATCTGTTCCTTTAAATATTTTTTTTCTAAGAGGGGAAAATCTATTTTGTCCTGCAACAGTATAAACATGATAAAAAACTTTTTGCTGTTTTGTTGATTGGAAAATTCCTCTGTCAAAATATAATGTTGAGCCACTGGCCATTGAGATTTTTGTTAACTCTCCTGTTGGTTCAATATCTTTTTTTTGTTCTTTCGTCAATCTGTAAAGAGTATCAACAATTGTTGTCTTTCCAGATCCAGCCATACCCCAATATAATATCTTGATATAAATTTTATGATCTGCTGTAAATCTAACCATTAAAACACGTTCTAATTGTTGAATTTTAATTTAATTTTTTTGTTAAAATAATAATTTTTTGTTTAAAAAAATAATAAATCATAAATTATAATACTTTGTTTGATCATCTTTAGGTTTTAATTTATAAATTAATTTTACTCTATATAAGTCTTTTACCTATTTATTTCATTTTATTTCTATATTGATTCATTAATATTTAGATTTTAAAATTCAGAATTTTGATAATCATCTA
>CAZRIR010000290.1:2028-3588 GCA_964600195.1 uncultured archaeon
AGTCATGAAAAAATATGTACTAATTGTGGATTAGTTGCTGAAGAAATTCTAAGTGATTCATCTTATAAATTCACGAATTTAAATGAAAGGAGCAATCAAGGTAAACAATATGTCGCCTTAGGAGATCGAGCAGATTATATTGGAGGTTTGGGATCATTTATAGACTTTGAAGGTTCAAAATATCTAAAAGATAAAACGGGTAAGCTTCTTGAACCAAATAAACAAAAAATTTTTAGAAGGCTAAAAAAAAATTATTCTTATTTTTTGCGAATCAAAGATCACGAAACAGAATATCGAATTTTTAATATTCTAAATAAAATTTCGCAATCTTTGAATTTAAATCAAAATATTAGGAATAATGCAGCATATCTATACAAAAAGATAAAAAAGAATAATGATAAGATCATTAACAACATCTCGCTTATTGCTTTTTGCATCTTTTATGCTGCTCGAAAGGAAAATCATAATGCACCAATTACTATCAATGAAATTTCTAATGCATTTCAAAATTTTGGTCATAGAGTTAATCCGAGGCTGATTTTACGAGATGGACTAATATATAAAAAAGTCATCTCAAATAAATTGAAACCACATAAAAGTGAGGATTATTTGACAAGACTAGTTAGTGAAATATTTCATCATCCAGAACTAGATTTCAGATTAAAAAAAAAAAAGGTTGATTGGATGAAAAGAGAATTCCAGAATATTATAACCTTAAAATCTCGAGAAATATTGAGTAACTTAAATTCATGGCAAAGAGGAGGAAGAAATCCATTCATATTGACTGCCGCTATCATTTATTTAGCTGATAAATTGATAGCTAAAGAAAAAACACAAAAAGCCATTTTGACTCAAAAAATCATATCAGAAGCAACAAAGATCGCAGAATATTCTATTAGAGATCATTATGTAAACCTATTAAAACCATTGTTTATTAAATAATTTATATCGGATTTTATATAATTCAAAATTTTTTCAAAATATTATTAAAATATTTGCTTCTGTAGTGTAGTCCGGCCAATCTTATCTTCATTATTTTATTTAAGGGCTTGGCATCCGAGGCTCTCACCCTCGTGACCCGGGTTCGAATCCCGGCAGAAGCACTCTAAAAATAGGGATAGCTTTAAATTTAATATTCTTCAGGTAAATATTCTTATTTTATTTAAAAGTTTATATAATCTCAACAAAAGACGAGAATATTTTTCAATTAAGTCGATTTGCGTTTCAGGTTTCATTTTTTGGTTTACATAATTAATTTTTTGAATGATTATTTCAATAGTTTCTTTTAAAATTAGTTTTTTTTGAGAATCGCTCTCTTCCTTATTTACATGATTATTTTTAAGTTCGACATTTTGTTTTATATTATCATTACTTTTTTGTGATGCATCTTCATAAATAATGACTTCTCTATTGCAAACAGGACAGAAAGTAAGTCCTTCTGAATTTCTAAAGATAGGATTATTGCATATTGGACATGCTTGATTAAGCATAGTATGACCTGTCCTAAGAAGATTTGCCATTTTTTTTGTATCTTCCTTCATAGCTCAAAATATTATCAGT
>CAZRIR010000291.1:0-3583 GCA_964600195.1 uncultured archaeon
ACAAGGATGCTGAGATAATTCTTTTAAAGTAAGTTTTTCATTGAGATAATTCTCCATTATAAAAATATGTTCTGCTTGATATATTCTCCTTTTACCCTTTGGATTTAATTCGGGGTGTTTATATTCTTTTGGCATTAGTAAAAATTTATAACCCTTTTTAAAATAACTTTATTTTTTTTTTGTTTGAATATTATGTTTTTTTCGCCAATTTCCAATGGTTTTACTATTACAATTACACATTTCAGCAATTAGTTGGTCATTAAATTTTATATCTTTATTTGTATAAATCCATATTAACCATTCTTTTTTTTTATATAATGGATTGGATTTTGAGCAATCTTGGTAAGGGTTTAATGAAATTATCTTAGTTCCTGCACCTCTATTATCATTAATATCCCAATTATTAGATATTTCCTCCCATTTAATATTTTTGAGAAATTTTTTAAGCTTTATTATATCTTTGGGATTCTTTCTTTCATTCTCTCTTTCATTTGGCATTTAGTCAACAAATTAATTCTTATTATTTAATGATAAATAAACCCATTTTTCAATCTTTTATCAGTCAAACTAAACTCATACATTAATTTAAATGAAGAAATTTTTTTATAAAGACATATAGTTCATAACGATTTATAAAAAAAAAGACCCTAAAGAAAAAATAAAAAAATAATTGCTTTTATTCAAGAAATTAATTACTCATTTATTGGAACGATATGGTAATGATTAAATATCTTCTATTTAGGTAGATAGTAATGAAAAGATTAGTAATATTAGGATTAGATATTGGAGGGGCTAATACTAAAGCTGCTCTAATAATATTTGATGACGATTATTTAAAAGAAGCATTTTCTTACATTGAATATTTCCCATTTTGGGAACAATCTCTAAATGAAATCTCCAAAATGCTTGAGAGGATAATTTCTAATGTAATAATCCAAAATAATTTCAGATTGTCTGATTTAGACCATGTAGCAATAGCAATTACAGCAGAACTCTCTGACGCATTTCAAACCAAAAAAGAGGGCATTCAAATCATTCTCGGTGCTCTTGAAAAAGTATTTAAAAAACAAAAAATGGCTTTTATTAGCATAAATAATGAATTTCTTTCTTTTAATGATGCGAAAAATAATTATAAAAAAATATCAGCAGCTAATTGGGTTTCAACAGCATTATTTCTGGGAAAATATATATCAAAATGCATCCTTGTTGATGCGGGTTCTACAACTATTGACATCATTCCTATACTTGATTCAATTCCCGTTGCTCAAGGAAGAGATGACCTTTCTAGATTGCTTAATAATGAATTAATTTATACAGGTGGCTTAAGAGCAACCATTCCCTCAATCACCCATTTTGTCCCTTATAGGAACAATATGGTAAGGATTTCATTTGAAAAATTTGCCTTAATTTCTGATGTTCATAGAATTCTTGGAAATATATCGGAAGAAGAGTATATTAATGATACTGCCGATAACCGATCCAAATCGATTGATAATTGTTATGCAAGATTAGCGAGAATAATTTGTACTGATCTTTCGGAAATTACTCGAGAAGATTTAGATCAAATTGCTAAATTTATATATAAAAAGCAGCTTGAGCTTATCATAGAGGAATTGCAGCATTTTATAGAAAATCTTATTAAAAATCATCCTGAATTTTCTGATGATCTTAAATTTGTTATTACGGGATTATCTGCTGATTTTCTGATAAAAAAAACTCTTGAATCCTTAGGATATAATAATATAAAAATATATGAAAATATTACAAAAATCCCAAATAAAATTTGTTCATCAGCATTTGCAATTGCAGGAGCTTTTCACCATCAAATGAAATGAGAAGTTTACAATGAAATTAAGGACAATTATAATAAAAATCGGAGGTAAAATATTAGAAAATAAGGATGATTTAAATTCCACCATCGATCAAATCAAATTATTGATAAAGGAGAATATAATTCAAAATATTATAATTATACCTGGAGGGGGATCACGCGCTAATTTTGTGCGTTATTTAGATACTGAATTCAATTTAGGTGATGATTTATCCCATTGGATGGCGATTTATGCGATGGATCTCAATGGAATTTTGATAAAGGAAGATTATCCATTTATTAAATTAATAAACGACTTTAATATCTTAAAAAATGAAATAAATCTTCCAATAAATGATCCGATCTTGATTTTCCAACCATATCATTATTTGAAATATAAGGACCAATTACCCCATAGTTGGGATGTCACCTCAGATTCCATCACTTTATATCTTGCCAAAAAACTTGGATTAAATGAAGTATATTTAATTAAAAATGTTGATGGGTTGATGATAGGAAAAGGGAATAGTCTTAAATTTATTAAAAAGATTTCCAGCATAGAGTATGAGAAATTGTCAAGGTCTCAAGGTTTGAAAATTAATGGGGAACATTCTTTTGTATTGAAAAAATCAAAACCAATAGATAAATATTCAATAACATTAATGAAAAGGTATAAAATCCCCTGTATTATTTTAAATGGAACGAATGGAAAATTTAGGATACAAAATTATTTTAAAGAACAAAAAGAAGATGATAAATATTATTCAATGATAATTTAAATTTTATTATCAGGAATACATTACCTTGAAAATGATTATGAGTTGATAATATAATGAATGTCGAAGAAATTACTAAAAATGCCGAATTCTTGATTAAAATTCTTCCCGGAAAGAAAATTGAGGGATCTGCTACAATTAAATGTCGATATAAAAATCTTGTAAATCTCGCAAAATTATATGGGAAAAATGATGCAAAATACATCGGTTCAGAAGAAGAGGGTATTATAGCGATCCACGCATGGGCAAATGCTTATACTATTAAAACACTCTATACTTTAGTCATTGGTGTAAAAATTATTCAAGATGGAATTGAAAGACCGTTCCTATTGAATACTAGCAAGATGCTTCATGCGGGAAATATTTACGATTGGAATAACTGTATTGATGTCAAAAATGGAGATAAATTAACTGGAACTGCAAGATGGGGGGACGTTTGGTTTGTAGAAAAAAACCAAATGCTATTTTGTAATTTACATGCAACTATTAAAAATCAGAATGATGAATTGGTGTGCAAGATTACTTCAAGAATTGTGATTCGACCAGGAGGATATTAAAATGGTTAGCATTTCTGAAATTCGAATAGGACAAGTCATAAGAAATGAATTCGATCAAATCACGCGGGAGCTTTTAAAAAGATATGCAAAAGCTTCAGGAGATACGAATCCAATACATACTAATGATATAATTGCTGAAAAAGCAGGATTAAAAGGTGTGATTGCACATGGTTTGTTTTCATTTGGTTTTATTACAAAATTATTTGAAGATTTCCTAAACCAAGAAAGAGAGGGGAAACTCATTAAAATAGATATTGATATGGTAGGAATGGTACGATGTGGTGATCAATTGGTAACGGAAGCGACAATATCAAAAATCGAAAATAAAAAAATATTCTTCAATATCACGCAAACTTCTTTTACAAAAGTGGAAATTAAGCAGGGAAATAAAATAATTAGACGATTTGAAGCTGGAGAGAGGGGATATATTACTGAAAAAG
>CAZRIR010000292.1:0-3579 GCA_964600195.1 uncultured archaeon
AGTCATTTTTTCTTTTCTAAGAAATTTATAACCCCATGACAATTACATGTGGTTCCAATCATTAATTTACACGGTTTTTGAGATATAATTGATAATTTTTCGTTTAAGATAGTTAACACATCCAATACTTCACTAGCTAAAAGCCCGCCTAAACCTGGTTTCAATTGATAACTTTCAAGAATAACCATTATCATTATCTCATCATCTTCTTTAATTTCGAGATAATCATTCATTTTAAGACATTCTCTTAAAAATCGTGTAATGGTAATTTTTTTCTCTCTTTTAAAATGAGGGCAAAAATTTAGAGGTCCATTACAATTATCTGGACAAATTTCATCATTTTTGGCATGTGATAGATAAATGATACCCTCCTCGAAATTTGAACTTAAAATCAGGTTTTTATCACATGAGCTAACGAATTTATCAAAATTTTCTCTTTCTAAAACGAAATTTATTGAGTGTTTTCTGAAAAATGTGGAAATAATATAGACCATCAAGTGAATAGGTATGACCGGTATGATATAACTTATATCAATGAGCATTAACAATTCATTGACAATTCCAACATTTTGCTCGATAAACCAGATTTCATTTTTATTAAATTCCCTTAAAGCCCGCTTGAACGTATCAAAATTATTGAATTGCTTGTCAACTTGTTTGATTGCTTGACATTGAGAATTATTATCAATTATAATTGCCGCTTGACTTTTATCTCTGGCATATTCAATTGCTTTTATGCCAAATTTTCCACCACCCACAATCAATATGGTCATTTTAACAATAAACAAAAATCAATATTTATTTTTCCAATCCAATCAATTTTATGATTAAATTAGCCATTGAATAAGGATCTAACGATTTATTTAACACTTGAGAAATGTTATCTTCGATGACTTTATTAGAATTAATTAACTCTTCGACTTTCTGTGTCAATTTATATCTCAAAATTTGAATTGTCTCACTTTTAATCCGATTTAGTAAATAACTTGAATGAATGTCTGATTTACCAATAAAATTTTTATGATTTTCAATAATTTCTAACAAATTATTAAAATTTTCACCTGTTCTTGAATTAATTTTAACAATCTCGGGAATCCATTGCTTAAGCTTGGCAATATCAACGTTTATATTTTCCGATGTGTAATTGTAATTCATGTTCATTTCCAACATCTGGATGATATCAGCAACTTTTCTGTCAGCACCAGGTAGATCCATCTTGTTTACGGCAAATATGTCCGTAATTTCCATAATTCCTGCCTTGATTGCTTGAATATCATCTCCAGTACCTGGAACTAATAAAACTATTACCGTATGAGCAGATTTGAAGATATCAACCTCAGACTGACCTACTCCGACTGTTTCCACTATTATGATATCACACCCATAAGCATCCAAGATCTTAATCGTGTCTTCCGTCGCTCTTGCTAATCCACCAAGTTGACCTCTATTCGCCATGCTCCTTATGAATACATTATCAAGGGAAAAATTTTCTTTCATCCGGATTCTATCACCGAGTAAAGCACCCCCTGTAAGGGGTGAAGTAGGATCAACACAAATAATTCCAATTTTTTTTCCTTGCTTGATAAACTTTTTTGTTATAGTTGAGATAAACGTGCTCTTACCACTTCCAGGGGCTCCTGTCACTCCTAAAATATATGCCTTACCTGTATCTTTATAGATTGAATTGACGATTGTTTCAGAGGCTGAAATATCATTCTCAAGGATCGTGATTAATCGGGCTGCTGCTCGAGCATTACCTTGTTTTAACTTACTAATTAAATCCGAATAATCCATTTTGAATTATCTCTTCAAATTATTTTTCACAAAGTCAACAACTTCTTTGAGTTCCGTTCCGGGACCAAGAAAACCCTCAAAACCAATATTTTCTAATGTTGCTTTGTCTTCTTCAGGAATTATTCCGCCAACTCCCATTAAAACATCATCTATTCCATGCTTTTTGAGTTTCTCAATGATAACAGGACATAGTGTATTATGTGCTCCGCTTAAAAAACTTAACATCACAGCATCAGGGTCTTCTTGGATAATAGTGTTAACAATATCATCGGGTGTTTGATGAAGTCCTGTATAAATTACTTCCATTCCTGCATCTCGTAAGGCTCGTGCAATTACTTTTGCACCCCTATCATGACCATCTAATCCTGGTTTACATACTAAAACTTTTATAATTCTTTGTTCTGACATTTTAGCTCCTCTCGATTAAAATATTGAATCTTCTCTATATTCTCCAAAAACTTCTTTAAGTGCGTTCATGACTTCCCCCACTGATGCATATTCCCTTATGGCATCCAGTATATAGGGCATTACATTTTCAGATCCTTTTGCAGCACTTTGCAATTCTTTCAATTTTATTTCAACTTTTTCATTGTCCCTTGAATATCTTATATCATTTAATTTGTTAACTTGTTCTTCCGCAATCGAATCATCAAGTTTCAAGATTTCTGTTGAACATGAATCTTCAGATTGATACTTGTTAACTCCCACGATTGTTCTTTTACCATTTTCTATTTCTTGCTGATACTTATATGAAGCATTGGCAATTTCTTTTTGAAAGAAATTTGCCTTGATTGCAGGGATAACCCCGCCCAATTCCTCTATTTTTTCAAAATAGTGCTCAGCTTCCTCTTCCATCTTGTTCGTGAGCCATTCCACATAATAAGAGCCCGCTAAAGGATCCACGGTATCACATACTCCAGATTCATGAGCAATTATTTGCTGCGTTCTTAAAGCTATTTTTGCAGCTTTTTCAGTAGGGAGACAAAGAGCCTCATCAAATGAATTTGTATGCAAGGATTGAGTTCCCCCTAACACGGCAGCTAATGCTTGCAAAGTGACTCTGGCAATATTATTTTCAGGTTCTTGAGCAGTTAATGAAACACCTGCCGTCTGCGTGTGAAATCTTAGCCTCATTGAATTAGGATTTTTAGCTCCGTACTTATTTTTTAATCTTTTGGCCCAAATCCTCCTGGCAGCACGGTATTTACATATTTCCTCAAAGAAATTATTATGAGAATTAAAAAAGAAAGATAACCTTGGGGCAAAGTCATCAACATCGAGCCCTCTTTCCATGGCGGCTTCAATATATGCAAATCCATCCGCTAAAGTAAATGCTAATTCTTGAACTGCGGTTGATCCCGCCTCTCTTATATGATACCCACTTATACTGATGGTATACCATTGAGGAACATATTTCGTGCAATATTCAATTGTATCAATAATCAAACGCATTGAAGGTTCTGGAGGGAATATCCATGATTTTTGGGCAATATATTCCTTTAAAATATCATTCTGAATGGTGCCTCTTAATTGAATTGGAGCATGTCCTTGTTTCTCAGCTACAATAATATACATGGCAAGTAACACAGCTGCAGGGGCATTAATTGTCATGCTCGTGCTTATTTTTGATAAGTCAATTCCATCAAATAAGATTTCCATGTCTTTTAAAGTATCAATAGCCACTCCTTCTTTTCCAATTTCCCCTAAAGAATGGGGATCGTCAGCTTCATAACCATAGATGGTATGAAGGCTAAATGCCACGCTCAATCCGGTCTGTCCGTGATT
>CAZRIR010000293.1:0-3577 GCA_964600195.1 uncultured archaeon
GATGATGACCAGTAAGCACTCCTATAAAGGGACAATTTAGCATTTCCGAAAGTAATTTATCATTCGGATGGTCACCAACTATTACAAAATCATGATTAGGATACCTTGATAGTAAAATACTTTTTAATTTAAGATCAAGCTTACTTTTTACTTGTTCACTTTCACCAAATATATAATCGAAAAAATGATCAATTTTCAAGAATTTTAGCAACTTGATGGCCATTTCTTCCTTTTTACTAGTTATAACACCCAGTAGAAAATATTTTCTCAAATCGTTTAGTTTATCATAAACGCCAGAGTATAATTTTACTTGGTATATTCCCTTTTCTGCATAAAATTTGCGAAAAGAAGCAGATAAGATCGATGGATCAAGACCAGAAACTCTCAAAAACATTTCATTCAAGGGGATTCCGATCATTTTTTTTATCGAATCATCATCGAGTTTCGGAACATTATGCTTTTCTAATGCAAATTTAAAAGAATTTAGAATTCCTTCGGTATTATCAATGAGTGTGTAATCCAGATCAAAACTCAAAATAATGTTTTTATTTTTAGGGTTCATTTTTTCAGAAGTATTAAGATTTGGTTTCTGAATGATAATTAATGAGCATGTTATTCCGAAATAATTTTAATAAATACGTTATATCCTCCGAACCTTTCATTACCCTTTTCAAATTATAAGGAAAATTTTCCCACTTAACTTCTTTTCCCTTTGAAATCCAATCTATGATGATTTCAATAATTTTTTTATAATTATTAACGCTATAACTATCTGAATCGATTTCAGAGATGATTTCTCGTGCTTTTTTTGAATGCCCAATAAGAATGCTTGATAAAGCAGCTAAAAAGTAAGAGTTTACGAGATGAGAAAATCCTACTTGTTTTAGGTTTGCTGCTCGATAATAGTATTTATATACATTCCTAACCATTTCTTTTAAAACTACATCATTTGCAACGTCTAATTGTTCGTAAAATTTTATACTTTCTAAAATTAGGGAGGCGGCCGTAAAAAACTCTTGATTTTTCAAACCATCTTCTGCGATTTTATTGAGACCTCTTACAATCTGATTGAATATTCCAAAACGATTAAATTGAATTTTTCCTTCTATAGCTACATCATAGGCATTTAGATAACATTCCGTTGATTTGTTTATTTTACCAAATTTCCAAAAATTATCTCCCGCTTTTATATAGTGCTTGTATGCCATTTCTAGATTACCAAGTTCCTTAAAAATGTCTCCCGCATCAATATGATTTACTGCGGCATTGTAAAAGTCCTCTAATTTTTCAGAATAATTACCTGCTAAAATAAAACAAGATGCAGATTCAATTTGATAATCTTTTAAATCCTGATAGCATAAAGCGGCTCCTCGATAATATCTGGCCATCTTTTGATAATTCTTTTCATTTCTTTCAAGACCTTCAGCTAAATTAATGAATGCATTAGCCTCCCTTTTGGTATATAGCTCATAATTTTCTCTATCATCAATTATATCATTAAGATTTTTAAGGATTTGAGCAACCTGAGATATTGACATGAAATCTTGTTTTTTCTCACATTTTTCCAGCAAATCTTTAAAAAATTCAATCCCTTCTATTATTATTTGTTTTGAGGAAGTATAATCATCTAATCCTTCATAACAAGAAGATATCTGCTGATAAGAAAAAGATAAAAGGTCATAAAATTCATAATTTTTCGCAAGTTCAATAACTTTCAAATAATATTCAATTGCATTACCATAATCAAATAATTTTAAGTAAAGTTCCGCGATATTCTCATATGTATGCGCAAGCTTTCTATATTCATTGAAATCTAGTTGCAGTTGTGTTTCTTGTATTAAATGATTTATACTATTCAATATAGTTTCCTTTTCCAAGTTAAAATCTTTAAATTTAATGCGATATATCTCTGCGATTTTCAAATAGATTTCTGCAATCTCACGTATTTGAGCTTGCCTCCTGCATGCTTCGATTTGTTTTTCCCAGACCTTGATATTTTGCTTATACAAGTTTAGTGCCCGAGCGTGGTCAACATACTCAACAATTTCTGCAGCCCAATAGAGAAATTCTCCGGCTTCGAAAAAATCTTCCGATTCGGATATTTCTTTGGAGTATTCAATGGCGTCTGATATGAGACTTTGAATCTTTTTGTTTTTTTCACTGGGATCCTTGATTTTTTGTATGATTCTCACGGAATCTCGTAGAGTATCTAGGTAATACGTATAATCAATATATTTATCTTCATCTAGAATTTGTATATTCAACTCAGTTTTTTTCTTTACATTAATGAAAATTATTCTAAAAATAAAAATCAATAAGTTTTTTGCATAATCACTCTAAAATGGTATTTTCGTTTCGTTTTTAACATCATATATTATTTAGCCTTCATAACCTTTCATAAAATGTATTATTTGGACTCACTCTAACTTATAGAAGGAAACATAAATATTTATTAATTAAAAGTAATATTTGTTACTTAGAACAACTTAATAAGGTGTTGAAAATAAAACAGTTAGCAGAGTTATTAGACACGGGAATTTATGAAACATTCACGCCCGAGAAAACCATGACGGTTGCGGATTTATTAAGAGAATTGAACTTGGAAGGCAAGTATTTTGGGATATTAGTTGACGGAAAAAAAGCGGATCCCGATACTAAAATAAGTCCAGAGTCGGAAGTTACCATTCTTCCTCACATTGCGGGCGGAAAATAATCGATTTTATTTTTTTCTCTCTTTTTTCTTTATAGTTGCACCCTTTAACCACATTTAAAAGTATTAATAAATTATTAGAAAATATTATATCCTATTTTTAGTGTAAAAATATCACAATCTTTTCTTAGTTAAATTATAACATGAAATTTTTTTATTGACTCTTTACCCATTTTACTTAAAAAAACTTTTTTAGTGATTTATCTTGAATGAAAGAATGAAATTATTTTTACAAATTGGAAATATACTGAGCGTGGTATTAACAATCATCATTAACATGATTGCAGTATTACTTCCTCTTAATGGCTTAACAACTGGTGAGATATCCGACCTTTATCCTAATCTTTTTGTACCGGTGGGTTTAACATTTTCCATTTGGAGCGTCATCTATTTACTTTTAAGTCTTTTTGCCATATATCAAGCAAAAGACCTTTTTAAGAGAAATAAAGAAGATTTGGAATTTTTAGATAAGATCAGCTATTTCTTCATCATTTCAAGCATCGGAAATATAGCCTGGATATTTGCATGGCATTTCTTGAACATGGCCTTGTCTATAGTTTTCATGCTAGTGATTTTGTTTTCTCTAATAATGATTTACTTGAGGTTAGATATCGGGAAAGCAGAGGTGTCTCGGGGAGAAAAATTATTCATACACGTTCCCATTAGTGTATATTTAGGTTGGATCACCATTGCGACAATAGCGAACATCACAGCATTATTAGTTAGTATCGGGGTGGAACCTTTTGGTATAGTTCCTGAAATTTTGACAATTATAGTCATATTCGTAGCCATTCTTATAACAGCTCTCATGTTGTATATTAGAAAAGATATTGCCTATTCACTAGTCGTTATTTGGGCGTCTCTTGG
>CAZRIR010000294.1:0-1990 GCA_964600195.1 uncultured archaeon
GCCATGTATCCTTTTTTCCCTTGAAGTGATTTATATATTGTAAAGGTTAATACAGGTCCAGGAGATAAAGCACCAGTTAAAGCAATGAGGAATGAGAATACAAAAATTTCTATCATTATCATTAAAAAACATTTACAATTCTAAAAAAAGATAACTGATAATTATTGAAGTATTTACTAATAAAGAGTTTAATCAAAGAAATTATTCTCGTATCTGACCATTGCCATATATGATATATTTAGATGTGGTGAGTTGTTTAACACCCATTGGCCCTCTCGCATGTAATTTTTGTGTAGAGATTCCAATCTCAGCACCCAGACCAAATACACCACCATCTGTCAATCGAGTAGCAGCATTAACATATACAGCAGCAGAATCTACTTCATTCAAAAATTTCCTTGAATCGTTATAATTATTCGTTAAAATTGACTCGGTATGTTTTGAATCGTATTTTGTTATGATTTGTATCGCCTCCTCTATATTTTTAACTACTCTGATACATATTTTGAGTGATAAATACTCTGCACCCCAATCTTCTTCAGTAGCAGGGGCGATATCCGGGACAATTGACAAAGTCTTCTCGCATCCCCTCACCTCAACTCCATTATCTCGTAATAATTTAACAATACGGGGGATGTAATTATCCTTAATATTCTCATGGATGAGAAGTTTATCTAAAGCATTACATACTGCGGGATATGAACATTTCGAATTTATGATGATATTATCAGCCATATCTAAATCTGCATCGTAATTAACAAATAAGCTCACGATTCCAATGCCCGTCTCAATGGTAGGGACTGAAGAGTTCTCTATGATTCTTTTAATAAGAGTCTCGCCCCCTCTTGGAATAATTACGTCAATATAATCTTTCAGCTTGAGCATTTCACCCACATATTCTCGATTTGTATCACGGATGATTTGGATGCAATACTCGGGCAGCCCTTCCTTGATTGCGGCTTCATGTAGAATATCCGCTATAATAATATTTGAATTGATCGCCTCGCTTCCACCCCTAAGAATAATTGCATTTCCCGCTTTAATGCATAATCCCGTCGCATCAGCTGTTACATTAGGACGAGATTCAAATATGATTCCAATGACACCTAAAGGTACTCGAATTAATCCAATATCCATTCCATTGGGTCTTCGCCACATCGAAATGACCTCATTGATGGGATCTGGAAATGCAGCAATCTCTCGTAATCCATCAGAAATTTTATGTATTTTTTCTGCATTTAAAACTAATCGATCAATTTTTGCTTGTTCCAAATTGTTCTCATGGGCATTATCCAAATCTTTTTTGTTTTCGACAATGATCTTATCTGATTGTTTTTCAAGCTCGTCAGCCATGCGTAATAAGGCATTATTTTTTAAATTGGTTGATACGTTTTTTAGTAAAAAAGCAGCTTGAGATGCATTTTCTCCGATCTTAACCATTTCAGATCTAATATCCATTTCAATCATCTATATATTATTTTTAATGTTTTAATGTAAATTTTATTAATATTAATAATTTTAATTTCAATAAATTATTTGTTAAGAACGAATTAATTGATTTTATTAGATAACTAAATCATTTAATAATCCATACTAAAATAAACTAGAATGATGAAATATCAAGAATTAAAAGGAGATTTGTTTAAAATGGATAGAAATAAATGGGCTTTAGCACATTGCATCTCTGCAGATGTAACACCTACAAAAAACATGAATAAAGGTATTGCAAAAATTTTTCGAACTACCTATCCTGAAATGGCATCGAATATCTTTAAAAAGCTTAAGGTCGGAAGTGCAATTAGATATCACGTGAATGGTCATACAATTTATAACTTGGTTACTAAAGAAAAAGTTTCTCAAAAAGCTATAGATCATTATGAAAAAAAATATTATTCCCAACTCTTTCAAGCACTTGAAAGCATGCGAGATCAAATGGTAAAAAATGGAGAAAAATTTTTAGCAATGCCAAAAATAGCCAGTGGTTTAGATA
>CAZRIR010000294.1:2090-3550 GCA_964600195.1 uncultured archaeon
ACTAAATATCCTGAATTACTAAAATGGGTTAATTCACCCTTCCAATTTTTTAAATTAGACTCATAATATTTTTCAAATTTTTTTACAAAGAGTTTTTGTTTTTCTCGTATCCATTCTGATCCCTTTCCATCAATAAATAGAGCTGTGAGGATATAATTTCCCTGTTCTAGCATTATTTCAAACTCTTTATAGGCCATTTTTTCTATTGGAATTTTTTTCTTTTTAATTTCAAGACTAAAATCCTGAATGGCTGAAAGAAATCCTCCTATTAAATCCGCCTCCATTTGCCAATCACCCAACTTTCGGTTATATATTGTAGCTCCTACCTGAGTATGAACAACAATAATATAACGAAGGCTTAAAATGTCTCTCTTCGTTGGATCTGTCTCTTTTTTTAATTTTTCCGCTGTTGAACTCTTTTTAAAGGAAAAATGTTCTCCTAATGGAGCATCTAATAAACTTAAAGTATTATTACTTGAGTCTAATTCTCCAATAAGTTTAGAATTTGAGATTAAATCAATAAGTTTCAGTTTCAAAGGTTTAACCTTTACTTTCATCATTTCACTTAGAGATTTTAAATCAATTCTCTTCCCCTTGAAAGCATTTACATAATAATGAACTTTCTTAATGAAAAATTTCTCATTTATTTTTTCATAAATAGTATCTAAAGCTTCATTTAATGATTCTTTGGTGACCTCCCAAAATTCTATTTCTTTTGATATGATCTCATTAAAACGTTTGAAATTTCGAGATTCATTCTTGATAAATAACTTTATATGATCATCCAGTGTTTTAATAAAATCTGATATGTGTTTAGCATCGGAGTGGAATTTCTCCTCAAAGGTATCAATATTTTTCTTAAATTTTAGGACATCCCTGTAATTCAATTCCAATTTATTCAATTCTTCTTCTATTTTTGAATGTCCTTCTCGGATTAAATCCTGTAATTCTGTTTTTTTTTCGGTTGATCCAGTCGTATCGATATTTTCTGCTAAATCGTATTTGTTTTCACTTAAGGTTTTTAGAATCTCTTTCTTTTTTAGATCCCATTCTTTTATTAATTCTTTTTGAATTTCACGTATATTATCAAATTCTAAAATAGAGCTCTTAATATATTCTTTAAATTCTTCATCATATTTTTCTAATTTTTCATTTATCTCTAATTCTAATTCCTGACTTTTAGTTTTGGCGTCATTTAAGTTTTTTGTTTTTATCAATGCTTCCGTGGTTGATTTCATATTATTCATTAACCACTTTAAATCATCAATATTCTCATTTAATTTCTGATATAACTCGTCTTTTCTTAAATTCTCCATGCTGGAATAAATCCTTTCTTTAAGTTCTCCAGATGTCGTGTTCCAATTTCTTTCTTCTTGATCTATCTTTTTATCCCATAATAATTTTAAATCACTCGTGTATTTAGAGAAAATATCAATTTTTTTTTCAATACTGGTTATTTT
>CAZRIR010000295.1:0-3545 GCA_964600195.1 uncultured archaeon
CATGTGGAGATGATTTTAATACAAATTCAGTAATCTCAATCATTAAAACAAGTGGAATTGGGAGTGAAGTAGATCATAGGAATTTAATATTACCACAATTAAGTGCACCGGGTATTGATCCAATAAAAATTAAAAAAGAAATAGGATGGACTGTAAAATATGGACCAGTATATGCTAAAGATATAAAAGAATATGTAAACAATGATTATAATAAGACAGAAAAGATGAGAATAGTCAAGTTCTCTATTTCTAAGAGACTTGAAATGGCAACTATGTATTTTTTTACCATTTTTCTAATCTTTTCAATTATTTATTGGATTTTGGCCATTTTTTTACCCATGTTAAGTTTAGTTCTCTATTTTAATTCTTTTACCATTGTATTTATTATTTTATATGGATCTCTTACTATTTTACCAAGCTTTAAAACAAAAACTGGCAGGCCCAAAGCATTACTATTTGAAACGGTTATTCTAATTTTAATTATTATCTTTTACGGCTTTATATTTCAAAATATTTTTTACCTCGTATGGAGTATTATTTTATCATTATTCATTGATTTGATCTTAATCGAGGATTTTAATGGATTAACACCAACATATAAAAGTGAACTTGGCGAAAAATCATGGAAAAAAGGGAAAGATGAAATGACGTTTATGGCAATGAAAATAAAACTACAACCATATGGTGATATTAGAATTAAACGTGAGGATTGTATTGGTTGCATGGTTTGCATTGACATTTGTCCGAGAAATCTCTATCGTTTCAATGAAAGTGACAAAAAGGTCGATCTCCATGATGCAGAAAAATGTATTAATTGCAATGCTTGTGTTAAAAGATGCTTAGCCCGGTGTCTTGAAATTATATAATAACAATTTTAAGTCAATAAAATAATAACTCAATATCAAATAATTTTATCAAATCAAAACACATTACTTAAATTTTATAAACCCATCTATTTTTATGTATGGAAATTATTGCAATGGGCGAATTACGAGCATATTTGAAAACTGAACTTCCTAAATTTGATGATCCTGTCATTTTTATAAGCACAAATTTTTTTCCGGGGTGTTAGAAGTGCAAAAGTAGTGCAACTGCATATTATATAAAATTAACTGAAAAAAATTTGATACCTGATAAAATAAATATCCAAAAAACTCAAAATCACAAATTTCCCGTTGATATTTACGTAAATTATCCAATTGAGAAAGAAATGCCCAAAAAAATTGTAATAGGTACAAAAAAATCTCATGGTAAACTTGAAATGATCCTGAGACGTATTATTGAATGATGATATTAGAAATTTTAGAGTTTATATTTTAATTTTTATTTAAATAATTATATTGACCAATTCTGAATTTTATAGTATAGTTAATGAAGATCTTATCGAAATAGCAATTCCAAATTCGAGTCATTTTAGTTTAGGAACATCCCCCTATTTCGCTCATCAAAATGGTTTGGCCATCGATATATATCAAGAATTAAATTTGGAGAATTATCAAGCTCTTAGCCCCGTTTCAGGAATAATCATAAAAACTAAAGAAATGGTTGCTCCAAAACCTAAATTTAATGGTGGAATTAATAAAGAATACTTGACGTTAATACAGGGGGATAACAAGTTAAAAATCTTTAAAATTCTTCATATAAAACCCCATGTAAAAGTTGGAGAGAAAATTGAGCTGGGCGAATTGATAGGAACTACTATCAAAAATGGATATTTTGCCCCTTGGTCCAGCCCTCATATTCATTTAGAGATTAGACCAAAAGATGACGCGATCCGTGCTAGAGGAGGAGAATCGTTCTCACTCATTTATAGCAATAAGAAAAAAAAAGAGATTTATGGTAAAAAATCTCAGGAAGGTAAGGAATTCATTCCTGTAACAGTTATGTCCATTTTTAAAGAATTCATTCTTGCCCGATTACCTGAGGAATTATATCATGAAATCAACCCCTTTATTGGTGTAAAAGGAAATATTTCCAATCATAATTGTATTGTAGATGGTGGGATCCCTCTTTATCATAAAGGAATTGTACTTCTTGATAATGATCATCAACTAAAATCTATACCACTAAAAGTGGCAAATGGTATAAAGATTGGAGAATTATGGAATCAACGGGGTAATTTCGGCTTCATAAATTATGATCCCTTAAAATTCTATCTAAATGAAGTGCCAATTCGGGGGATTTCATTATTTATCGCAAAATTTCTACCACTCATCAAAATTATTCCTTATGATATAGAAGAACATAACTATTCAATAAATTCAATCCAAAGATTAACCGTAAGTTATTTCTCTTAATACTTTATCTATTTCATTCATGAGTATTCCACAAATCTTCTCACATCAATTGCATATCCTTTATCATCTATTCCTCCTAATGAATCCAAAATTCGGGGAGGAATTGGATTTTTTCCAATTCTTAATGATTTTAATTCATGAAGTTTCCCAAGACTCTCTATTTGAGATATTTGATTGCCATAGAGATTAAGTTCACGTAAATTTTCAAGTCCATCCAAACCCTCAATTTTTACAATTTTATTATCCTCGAATGATAATCGTTCTAGTCGGTCCAGGGTATCAAGATGAGATAATTTATCAATTTGATTATTTGAAAGATAAAGAATCTTTAGTTTAGTCAATGCTTCTAGTCCAGAAAGATTCCGAATGTTATTCCCATATAAATTTAATATTTCCAATTCGTGTAATGATCTAAATTCCTCAAGTGAAGATATGCAATTATTAAAAAGATTAAGGTTTTTCAAATGATATATTTCTTCGAGCCCTTTTATTTGAGAGAGATCTTCAATTTCTAAGCTTCCTAAATACAATTTATTCTTTTTAACCTCAATTAGCTTATTTCGAACTTTAACATGCATTTTTCGATTTTATAATGTTTAATTTGAGGAAAGAAATGATCCTTTTTAGCTTAAGAGATATTCATTATTGACAAAAAAATCAAATTAAACCAACCCCATGCAAAAATAACGATTATTAAAAATATTATTATAAAACATATGATTAATAATTATGATTTTTAAAATTTTATAAAATCTAACAATTTCATGGGATTAATATGAGTGAAAGGGGTAAAGGGTTAACAATACTTACTTTTTTAATTGGTATCTGTGGTATAGGATTAGGTATTTATGCGATATTTTTTCAACCACAACAGCCATCTGTAGTTAGCAATATTTGGGCTGTAGAGCAGGATGGTTCTTATAGTCCATTGGGAACTTATTCTGACATGCCAAATATGAACGTTTTAATAACCGTGAATACTGGGGAAACAGTATATGGAACATTTAGTGCTCTATTTACCTTATCTGTGGCAGATACTTGGTTTAATGGTGGTGTTTGGGTATTGAAAGATAGTGTTGGAATGATTAATTCTTAAAGACTATTTTCCGTACAAGTTACCACAGTGTCTACAACTTGGGTTAGTTTAACAACACAATTTCTAATAACCAACTTAGATGCGGGAACATATGAACTCAATGTCCAATTGAAAGCATCATCAGGGGCGGGTTCTACATCAGTATCATCTGG
>CAZRIR010000296.1:0-3527 GCA_964600195.1 uncultured archaeon
CATCGGGATTATCATAGGTGGTGAATTCATGGGTAAAATCAAGCATTATGTTATTCAAGATATCGATCATTAAAATATTATTATCTCTTGAGCTTACAATTGCCGCACCTATTAAATTATCGGAGGTTCGCGGGTGGAGAATTAACTTGTCATCTTGCCCGAGATCAATCGTTTTTACAATATTTTTGAGCGCTTCCCTGCTAAAATTAGCGATGGATGCAAAAAATCCTACAAGCAAATTGTTATCGTATTTAATTTTCATGAAATTTTTTGAAAAAAGTAAAATGCCATTATCAAGCATGATGTAGATACTTTTTATCATATTTTTATCACCTTACTTGTATAATCTTCCATATTTATTATATTCTAAAAATTCTAAATATTCTCCCAAAGTTGCTCTAAACCGTTTAAAGTTATATAATTTAGAACCAAATAATTCTAATAGTGCCATTATTATTTTTTCAGGATCTTCTTGAATGAATAGTTTATATTTTTCATTTCTTCTCTCTTCAATAAAAATAACTGATTTGAATTTGAGCATTTTTTTTAAAGAGTCCAATTTTGGCTGACTCAGTTCAATTGTTATAATTTCTCCGGATTGTGGTAATTTATGAATATAATCCTCAACTGAGCCAATTTCGGTTTTTTCAGGTGTGATATTTATAATCTGATCACAAATAGAGACGAGTTCTTTTCCTCCATGAATAATAAAAGACACGTGGTAATTATTTTCTATCTTATTCATGATATTACTTAATTTTTCAAGTTCTAATCTGCCTAATCGAATGTTAGGAGTTAAAAGCAATATAAGATTGGGACTCTTTAATAAAGCTGTTGAAATAGATAATAATAAAGAGTCTAATGGAGATAAATCCTTAATTTTATCAGTTTTTCGATTCAATAATCCAGTATCTTTTAATATTTGATCGATAATACTTTTCTTATAATTATGTTCAAGGGTTTTATATCGCATCTCTCCTCTCTTAAATATTATTCCTGCTCTCTTAATTAAATTATCCATGAGTTGTTTTAGCACTTTCCAATCCTTTATCAAACCAAGGTCTTTGTTCATTGCTTTTTTTACCGTTAAATTGCTGATTTTCGGAGAATTATCATTATTAATTAAGATAATTTTTTCTAGTTCATTTTTTAATGCTAATTGGATGTTTTTACCAAATATTTTTATAATGCCATCAAAATTAGAAAAATTTCCATTAATTGCATTAAAAAGTTTTAATATCTCATTCTCATTGCTTTTAGAAGGATTCCAACTATCATTTTTATGGATTATTCCGATTGACTCTCCTTTTAACAGTTTAAATGACAAATTCCTAATAGATTTTCCAATAGTTAATTTTTCAATTAGAACATGTTGAGAATTTTTAGGCAAATTATTGATTTCTAAGCGTAATATGAGTTCTTTTATTAATATCTTTATAATTTTTACAATATGAATTGGAAAATCTTGATTCCAAT
Source organism: uncultured archaeon (assembly GCA_964600195.1). Lineage (GTDB taxonomy): Archaea > Asgardarchaeota > Lokiarchaeia > Sigyniarchaeales > SOKP01 > FT1-020. Next base: position 1,477 of record CAZRIR010000296.1, read on the forward strand.
TTTCAAAAATTTCCAATTGAATAAATTCTTTTAGCTTAATAATTTTCGAAAGATTATCAGAAAAATGGAAAAAAGGTATCAAAGGATATTTCTCAAAATTTATAGTTAATTCAAAAATATTTTGAGGAAAATAAATCCTTATTTCTCTATTATAGGGGATTCCATTTATTTCATAATTTTCATATTTTTCCTTTATTAATTGAACTTCTTCATCTAATATATCAATATGGTGCTGAAACTCGTCTTCAATCAATTGATTTAATTTATATATGATTTTTGTGGGACTAATAAGACCATCTGAATCAAAATCAGGCTCAAGTAAAATATCATTCAAATTTACTTCTGTTTCAATTGGAGTGTTAATAGTTAAAAGTGGTACTCCCAATTCAATGACATCATAATTGGTAAAAAATAACACTTCAATGTATGATTTTTTATAGATCAAATCCAAGATTGTAGCAATGCCAAAGGTTTTTTCTTTATAAATCATCCAGTAGCGTTTAGAAAATCTGATCGCTTCCATGATTTTTAGCCGAAGTTTATCCAATTCCTCTTCTCTAGAAACTGCTATCATTTTTACCTCCTCAAGAGAATTATTCCTCTTTTGGGACCTCCATTGCTCTGTAACGGAAATATTGCTCCATCTTTGATTCGGATTGCTTTATTTCAAGTATAGAATCCAATCCGAATTCCAGTTCAATTTTACTAATTAAATCTCTGAATCTTAAATTTGATAAAATAGAATATTCTAATCCCGCTTTATTTTCTAACGCTTTATCTATGCCCCCAATAGATTCTAGTTTTTCGACTGCATTTGTATGAACATCGTTAAAAACTAACTCAATGGTTCTTCCACCTCCCGGTAATTGAGCTAATAAATCTTTAGGAGTTCCAAAATCAATCATTCCTCTTCCTCTTCCAAAAATTGCTACTTTATTACAGAATCGTGATTCTTCCGGGTAATGTGTTATCACTATTAATGTAGTATTAAATTCTTCATTAATCTTGGTTAATGCATGCCATAAATTCTCACGAACCACAGGATCTAATCCTGACGTGGGTTCATCCATCCAAACAATGACAGGGTCATGTATTAATCCTATTGCAATGCTAACCCGCCTTTTTTGACCTCCAGATAAGTTTTTTACCTGTTCATGCATCTTATCCTCGATTTCCAAACTGCGAAGTATTCGTTTAGCTTTTCGCCGAATATTTCTTTCAGTTAGACCGTATTGTTTTCCAAAATAGAGGATGTTTTGGTAGGTAGTAAAATCTTGATAAATCTTACTCAAATCTTGGGGTACATATCCATAAATCGGTCTCATTTTTTTCGCTTTTTTCTTCACGTCCATACCATAAACTTGATTAAGTCCTGAAAATTTACGCATTCCTAACAAACTCTTGACAAATGTTGACTTTCCTGCTCCACTTTCTCCTAAAACACCCAGGATTTCGCCATGCTCCAATTTTAATGACATTGAATTCACAATTAATTTTCCTCCAGCATAAATACTCAGATCTTCACATTTAATAGCAGGAAATCTCTTGAGGTTATTAATGTCTAATTTATCACCAATGCGTAAAGTAGCCTTAATTCTCTTTTGCAATGTTTTATTAACGTAATTAACTCCTTTAGATACAATATAAATTGCGATCGCAATAAATTCAAAGATTATAATCCTTAAGAATAAAGTAGTCCACGGTTCTGGATCAAATGCTCTATCATATCTCAAATCATCCATCATTATCATACCATAAGGAGTATTTCGTAAATCAGAACCAAATCCAGGATAATCTCCTACTCCGCCCGTATTGATATCAATACATTGTTCGTAATATCCCAGAAATCCTTGAATATCATTAGCTTGATAAGCAAAATCATATAAACCTTTCGCACCCATATAAGTAGTCAAGTATAAGCTTATTTCTATACCTAACTGAGAGAGAAAAGGCATGGGAGAAAAACTTCCGTCCGATTGTTGGGCAGTTTTTACAAACGTTATTGCTAAAATTTTTGAAAGGGGCTCACTATTGAAATATTTTAAAAGGTG
>CAZRIR010000297.1:0-3506 GCA_964600195.1 uncultured archaeon
TTTCATGATCGTCAAGGTTTTAATATGTGCCGACATGGCATATAAAAGAAAAGCATTGAGCCTGTTTATTTCCTCAAATCCATATATGGTTGTTGTTAATATTGCTCGAACTGGTATTGATGCCATGAAAATGGTGGAAAAATATTCACCAGATATTCTCATAATTGATATAATTAGTAAGAACCTACAATTTTGGTATGGTTTCAGGGATCTAAATGATAATATCCACCTTTCTACAATTTATATATTAGATACTAAGGATAATCTTAAATCAATAGCAAAAAAATTGATTGATTTAAAATTCAAGGAATTTCACTTTGTAAGAAAATCAGAAGGTAAATATGAAGAACAATATCAGGGAATACATGATCTATTAACTGATAAAATTCTCAGAATTTTTAAAATCAAAATTCAAAAACTTGAAAAAAGAAAGAAAGAAATAAGACGATCTTTAAATATAATAGAAGAAAATAGCTTTTTAAATAGGAATCAAATAAGTAAAATTGTAAGAGACGAGAAAGTTCTTAAAAATGAAACTGAACAAACCGAAGAAATACGATATGATATTCAGGAATCAACCTCTATCTCATCTATCCCATTAGAAACAAATATTATTGTAATGGGGGCTTCTGTTGGTGGGCCAAAGACTTTGAGAACGATCCTTAAAGACATACCATCTTCCTTTCCAAGTCCTATTTTATTGGTTCAACATTTGGATCATTTTTTTATGCGCCAATTTGCCGTTTCCCTTAAACAAGATTGTAATCTAAATGTAAAAATCCCCAGAAATGGAGAATTTATTGACACTAAAACGATATATGTTTCTCCTGGAGGATATCATATGGAAATAATCGTTTTGAAGAAAAAACCCGCGATAAGAATCTTTGAAGGTGAACCTGTAAATTATTGCCGACCGTCTGTAGATGTATTATTTCTTTCCGCTGCGAAGGTTTATAAAAACAATACTCTTGGTATCCTATTGACAGGTATGGGGAGCGATGGAGTAGAAGGGCTCTTGGCTATTAAACTAAATGGAGGAAAAACAATAGCTGAATCTGAAGAAACGAGTATTTTGTATGGAATGCCAAAGATTGCAAAACAGAGACAAGCCGCAGATCATATTGTTCCAAGCTATAAAATAAAGGATTACATGATCAAATTTGCCAAGAGATTACAAGAATAAACATATTTAAAAATAATAATTAGCTTAGTATGTATATGAAGTTGTATAAGATTAGTGATAAAGGAACTCTTGATGAAGTTAATAAATTAGACTTCATAAATGATGATGTGTACATTGTTGATGATGAAAACACCATATATATTTGGGTAGGATTAGATGTTCCTCAAGCATTAAAGGATACAACCGCAAGCATAGCTCGACAGCTCGATAAAGAAAGGGGAGGCGCCTCAAAAATATTAATAATGAAGCAAAACCGTGAATATGGCTCCTTTCTCGCAATAATGTCTCAATTAAAAAAAGGTTTGAGTGGGGGTGTTAAGGTAGAACGGAGACCTGAATTAGAGATGGGTGCTCCAAATGTAATAAGATGGTTGGACCAACTTAAGAAATATCGCAAGAGTGCACCAGAATTAAGATATGCTGTCTTTAAGGAAGGCTATCCTGAGATAGAAGACGCACCTTTAAAAGAGGTAGATTTTGAAGAACAGGTAAGAGTTGCGGCATATTATCTCTCTAAAGAAGGTTATGATTATAATGAACTATGTTGGATGCTCGCTGAACAAATTTTGAAACAGACAAGTAAAATGCCTTCCATTGAAGATATTCGGATAAAAGCTGAAGAAATATTTAACTCTTCATCAACTTATGACGAGTTATGCTGGCTCATAGGTGAACTTTCCATTTTAAAGAAATTCAACTATTTTGAAGATGAACTAACTCCATATCCTTAATATCTATAGCATATATAGTTGAATGAAAAAAACCTAGTTTTTTTATAGACTTAATAGAATAGAATTCCAACTATATACTGACCTATTTTGTAATACAAAAATAGTATTATAAAATTTAAACAATCATACTTGTTTAATCGAGCTAAAATTGATGTTCTTGAACTATATATTTACTCTATATTACTCCATAGAATAAAGCGCTCATCTTGAAAAGAAAAAATAAGTTTACAATACTTGAAGATAGATGACTTTAACTAACAATAAAATACTTGAAAACGGGGAATATTTAACTAAAAAAATGAATGAATCTATTAAAAATAAAATTAAAGGAATGACATCAATTCGGTGTAAAGAATGTGGAGGTAGAGTTTTTAACATTACTATTTCAGATGAATTACTCCAAGATGTCGAACGATATCCTTTTACAATCGTATCAATGCATGCTGCTGCTGATGGCTCTAAGAAAATACACACGCTCGTGGCATATATAGATAATCATTTACAATGTAGACATGTAGAAGCCTTAACTGGAAAACGTATATTCTTAACCCCATATGTACTTTATAATCCAAATTTATTGTTTCTATCTTATGCAAATAACCTTCGAACATTCAAATAAATAAAAATGAAATATGAAGATGACGATAAATAATTTTACACCAAAAATATTTACAAGGAAGAATTATAAGATTGTAATTGCAGGAGATGGAGCTGTAGGCAAAACTATATTTTCACAGAGGTTAACCGGAACATTAAAAAAAGAAGAAGATCGTTTTATGACATTTGGTATTGACTTTTATAGTCTTAAGATCATAGATGAAGTTCCAATTTTCGGACAAATATGGGATCTTGGAGGGCAAGAGCATTTCCGTATATTTCAAGAACCATTTTTTGAAAGTGCCCATATAATACTTCTTCTTTTTTCGGTTGATTATTATCCATCATTTCTTAATCTTCGGCAATGGCTTACAATCATACAGAATTGCAATCCGTTCAAAATTTATCTCATTGCAAATAAAGTTGATTCCGAAAATAGAGCTGTTTCTGAAGAGGACGCTCGAGAGCTTGCAATTAATAATAATATGGAATATTATGAAGTTTCAGCACTCAGAGGTAAAGGATTTTTAAACTTCAAAGAAGAACTTATTAAAACAATCAAAATCATTTTTTCTTTCGAATAAATTCTCCAAATAGAATAATTAAGCTCTAACCTTTCTTTTTTAATTTTTCTTATTTAAATACTTTTTTTAGCTCTTCTTGAAACTTTTCATATTCTTTTCTGATTTGAAAATGTTCATATTTATTGGTGGTAAGACCTAAAAAAAAGATATTGTCTCCGCCTTCTGAATTTATTTTAAACTTTTTTACATATTCCTTTTGATCATTAAAGAATGAAGTTCTTTCAGAAAATTCCGAATTATCGTTCTCCAAGGATTGAAAAAATTCTAAATCTTCACTGATTTTAGAACTAATTTTTTGCTCAAAATCTCTCGTATCTGTTATATCATGATAATAATCTGCAATTATCATTCCAGTATTATCATACAATATGATATAATTAGATTCCATTTGCTTTCCAAGGTTCTGCACGT
>CAZRIR010000298.1:0-3504 GCA_964600195.1 uncultured archaeon
CAAGGGTTCAAAGGGGTCCTGATGGAACAACGTATTATTACACTTCTTCAGGTTCACCAGGAGGAGTCGATTTCAGTGAAATTTTTGGCAATGGAGGAAAATCAAGAAGTAGTCGCGGATTTGGTGGATTTGACTTTTTTAACGATCTAGGAGATATATTTGATGTATTTTCAAAACAAGGAACCAGCACGAGAGTAAGAAATGGTGGTTTTGGGAACCATCCTGTTGAAGGAGATGATTTGAGGTATGACATGGAGATTGATTTCATGGATGCATTTCAAGGAGGTCAGAGGAAAATTTCATATAAAGATCCAAACACCGGACAGCAGACTACTCTTACCGTGAAAATTCCAAGAGGAATTAAAGATCAGCAAAAATTACGATTGAAAGGAAAAGGAATGCCTGGCGTGAATGGAGGTCCAGCTGGAGATTTATATATAAATGTAAATGTAAGACCAAACCCCAATTTTAAACTAAAAGATAGTGATATTTATGTAGAAAAAGAAATACCTTTCACGACAGCGGTTTTAGGTGGAAAAGTGGAGGTTCCTGGGATAGAAAAAGCATTAAATGTTACAGTTCCTGCTGGAACCAAGGATGGTTCACTATTGCGATTAAAAAACCAAGGATTTTTTGAAACAGGATCAGATGCTCGAGGAAATCAATTAGTAAAAATTAAGATCAAGGTCCCTAAAAAACTCAAGAAAGAACAAAAAGAATTATTAGAAAAATTAAAAAAAACTGGTTTATAGGTGATAAATAAATCATGATGAAATTTGATAAATTCACGATAAAAGTTCAAGAAGCCATTATGGCTGCTCGAACCTTGGCTCAAGAACGAAATCAACAGCAAATTGAACCATTTCATGTATTTATAGCTCTCATTGATCAACAAGAAGGCATAACATCCCCCTTATTACAGAAATTAGGGGTAGATATAAGACAAATTTTAAGCGATCTCTATAATGAAATTGGGAAGCTTCCAAAAGTCACTAGTTCTGGTGCAGTTGATGTGGTACTATCCCGAGAAAGTAGTACTTTATTTGATCTCGCATGGAAAGAAGCTGAAAACTTGCGAGATCAATATCTAAGTACAGAGCACTTGCTAATTGCGATGAGTTCAAGCAGTCACCTCACGATTAATTCAATTTTTAAAAAATATGGAATAACAAAAGATAGAATTTTACAAGCATTAATGAGTATCAGGGGTCACCAAACAGTGACAGATCAAGATCCAGAAGGAAAATATCAAGCGATTGAGAAGTATAGCCGAAACCTGACGGGTTTAGCGAGAAGAGGAAAACTTGATCCAGTTATTGGAAGAGATGACGAGATCAGGCGATTGATGCACATTCTTTCGAGAAGAACAAAAAATAATCCTGTTTTAATTGGAGAAGCAGGCGTGGGAAAGACTGCAATTGTTGAGGGACTTGCATTGAGAATTGCAAGCAATGATGTCCCGGATTCTTTGAAAGATAAGGATATTTTGTCAATGGACTTGGGTGCACTCATTGCTGGAGCAAAATATCGGGGTGAATTTGAAGATAGATTAAAAGCTTTCTTAAAAGAAGTCGAAAAGGGAGAAGGAAAGTATATCCTGTTTATTGATGAGTTGCATACTCTCGTGGGCGCAGGAGCAGCCCAAGGAGCTATTGATGCATCAAACATGCTAAAACCAGCATTAGCTCGCGGAGAGCTGAAATGTGTTGGAGCAACAACATTGGATGAATATCGTAAATATATTGAAAAAGACGCTGCTTTGACTAGACGATTTCAAACGGTATATGTATCCGAACCTGCGGTTGAAGATTCAATCGCAATTTTAAGAGGATTGAAAGAAAAGTATGAAGTCCATCATGGTGTAAGGATAACTGATGCGGCAATTATTGCAGCAGTTACATTATCCCATCGTTATATTTCAGATAGATTCCTACCAGATAAAGCTATTGACCTAATGGACGAGGCAGCTTCACGGTTAAGGATTGAAATTGATAGCATGCCGACGGAGATTGATGAGATTGAGCGCAAGATCATTCAATTACAAATTCAAAAAGAGGCCTTAAAAAAGGAAAAAAATGATAAATCATGCGCTGAAAAAATAGAAAAAATCGATGAGGAGTTGCAAAATCTCAAGGAAAAAAGTGATGCAATGAAGACGCAATGGCACAATGAAAAGGAGATTATCTCAAAAATTAACGAAATTCAAAAAAGGATGGAAACGACTAAAATTGAGGCTGAAAGAGCAGAAAGACAAGGTGACTTAGAAAAAGCTGCGGAATTAACATACGGCGTTTTGAACGACTTGAGAAAAGATTTAGAAAAAAAAAATTCGGAATTACATGGCATCCAACAGAATAAAACCATGCTCAAGCAAGAAGTAGACGAAGAGGATATTGCCAAAATCATATCTCAATGGACGGGTGTTCCTGTATCACGAATGCTTGAGGGTGAACGTGAAAAGCTACTTAAGATGGAGGATCGCTTGAAGGAAAGGGTTATTGGACAGGATACAGCATTAAAATCTGTATCTAATGCCATACGGAGATCAAGGGCGGGAATTCAAGACCCGAACAGGCCAATAGGATCATTTATCTTTATGGGTCCTACCGGGGTGGGAAAAACCGAAACCGCAAAAGCACTGGCAGAGTTCTTGTTCGATACTGAAAATGCCATGGTACGAATAGACATGTCTGAATTCATGGAAAAGCATAGCGTTGCAAGATTAATTGGAGCTCCTCCTGGGTACGTGGGTTATGAAGATTCGACTCAATTATCAGAAGTAATCAGGAGACGTCCTTATTCCGTAATTTTATTTGATGAGATCGAAAAGGCTCATCCTGAAGTGTTTAATATACTTTTACAAATATTAGATGATGGGGTATTAACAGATAACCATTCGAGAAAAATTGATTTTAAAAATACAGTCATAATATTGACGAGTAATATAGGTAGTGAATACATTTTAGAAGCAAATTCAAATAATAAAGATATTGACAAGAATTTAATCCTAAAATCTCTAAGGAGTTATTTTAGACCCGAATTTCTGAACAGAATCGATGATATCATAATTTTTAATTTCCTAGAAAAGGAACAAATCAGCAAAATTATTGATATTCAAATGAAGAATGTGAATAAGACATTAGAAAGTAGAAATCTGAACGTTAGCCTTTCAAATAGAGCAAAAGAATTCTTGATAGAAAAAGGTTTTGATCCTAACTATGGTGCAAGACCTTTAAAACGAGCCATACAAAAATATATCCTTGATCCACTTTCATTGAAAATAATAGAACAGGAATTTAATGAAGGAGATAAGGTGATCATAGATATGGGTAAAGATAGCCAAATTTCTATTCGGAAAGGATAATTTAAAATTTTGAAAATAATATAAAAAATATAAAAATAGATTTTAGCTTTAAATTTTAACTTGGAAACTTTTTTAATATTCATCTATAGTTTTCATAATTTTTTTTATTTCTTTATGATCATACCGTGGGATGTTCGTGA
>CAZRIR010000299.1:0-3498 GCA_964600195.1 uncultured archaeon
CTTATTTTAATGACGGTCATAGGATTTAACATGGGCAATTTTGCGTATCCATTGATTGATGGAATATGGGGGCAGCAGGGTTTGCAATACCTGGTTTTATTTGATTTAGGAAATGCTCTGGTGATATTTGGAATGATTGGTTTTATCGCATCATATTATTCTAAAACAAATGAATCTAATGATACAAAGAGTACAATAAAAAATAGTATATTGTATTTATTCAAATCGCCTCCAATAATCCTGATGATTTTAGCTTTAATTATTAATATAAGTGGATTGATGATCCCTCTTTTCTTGGTTGATCTACTTGATACCCTATCTAATGCAAATATGGCATTAACTTTACTTAGTTTGGGAATTTACTTAAATTTTAGATTTGAGAAATCTGAATGGAAGAATATTTCTAAAATAATAATTATACGTTATTGTTTTGGATTTTTTGCCGGTTTAATTTTATTTTTCGTTTTGCCATTTCCTCTTCTTTATCGCACGATAGTTTTTATTAGTTTGATTCTTCCAATGGCAATGGGCACGCTTTTATTTGCCGTTGAATTCGATCATAATGAAAGGTTGGCAGGAGTAATTGGAAATTTGACACTAATCATAAGTTTTATATTCATGTGGATTATAGTTCTGATAATTAATCCATGATAATTTGATGTTTGATTGAATTAGCTAATTAATTTATAATGTCTAAAAAGCATTTAGTACTGAGGTTAAATTATGAAAAAAAATACCATTTAAGAAAAATTTATAATTTTACATTTCATAATTTTCTAATGAAACCTCCTATTTGTTTTATATGTCATAAGAGATTTGATATAGAAAAAGGTGGTCTGGTTTACTTTAAATTAAAACTCTCGGATATTGAATGGAAAAAAAAGATGGAAAGAGAAGGAATGGTTGGCCATCCACCCTATGCTGAATGGTTTTGTGAAGAACACTATGATAAAGCTAAGAATTTAAGTCATTTAACGAAAGCTGAAGCCCTTAAACAATTTTGATATTTAATCATAAATAAATTGATTGTGATATTAATCTTAATATTATAAAAAAACTATATTTTATAAAAATGTCAGCCAAGCCTTCATATTTGAATAGTGAATCAAAAATCGAGGAAAGATTAGATGATTTAATGAAACGACTAACTTTAAAAGAGAAAATTAAATTAAGTCATGGAAAGTTGATCTTTTGGACTAATAGAATAAAAAGATTAAAATTGCCTTCAATGAAGTTAACAGATGGACCCCACGGTATCGGATCTGGAGCATTTTTACTGAAGGAGATGACATATTATCCCGTAGCCATATGTAGAGCAGCAACCTGGGATCCGGAGTTATCATATAAATTTGGAGAATCAATAGCAGAAGAAGCGAGAGCAATAGGTAGACACATGGTTTTAGCACCAGGAGTAAATATTATGAGAACACCATTATGTGGGAGAAATTTTGAGTATCAATCAGAGGACCCTTTTCTTAATTCTAAAATGGCAGTAGAATTTATTAAAGGAATCCAAAGTAAGCGTATTTCCGCATGTGTAAAACATTTTGTCGCTAATAATCAGGAATACAATAGATTTAGAGTGAGCTCTGAAATATCTGAAAGGGCACTACAAGAAATCTATTATCCGGCCTTTAAAGCATCTATAGAAGAAGCAGATGTGTGGTCATTAATGACTTGTTATAATAAAGTTAATGGAATACATGGATCCGAGCATTATAAATTAGTAAGAGAGACATTGATGAATAAATGGGGATTTAAAGGATTTGTAGTTTCGGATTGGTTTGCAACACGCTACACAGACACGAAAAAATGTATTAAAGCTGGACTAACCCTTGAAATGCCATTTGCAATAAGTTATAGAAAAAAGAAGATGAAAAATGCCTTAAAAACAGATGAAGAATTGATAAAAATATTTGATGATAACATTAGACGTTATTTGAGAGTAGCATTTTTAGTGGGATTGTTGGATGATACAGATAAAATTCCTCCTGGAGCCCGAAATACTACTGAACATCAAGAGTTGGCTTTAAGAATTGCTGAAGAAGGGATTGTTCTTTTAAAAAATCAAGATCAAATATTACCAATAGATAATGAAAAAGTAAAAAAATTGGCATTGATAGGTCCAAATTTAAAAAAAAAGCATGCCAGAGGTGGAGGGAGCTCAGTTGTTAGAACCAAATATGAAATAACACCACTAACTGGGATAAAATCAAAATGTAAGGAACGAAACATTAAAATAACAAAATCGCTCCCTAAAGCTGATGCGATAATTATTTTTGTTGGTTTAAAACATTCAAAACATATGGATCGAGAAAATACAGATAGAGAAATTTTAGACCTTCCCAAAGAACAAGAAAATCTAATAAATGAGAGTATTAAACTAAATAAAAAAATAATTGTTGCCATAGTGGCTGGTTGTCCTATTGGCATGAAAAATTGGATCGATAAAGTTCCTGGAGTATTGATGATGTGGTATGCTGGAATGGAAGGAGGAAATGCAATCGCCAACATTTTATTTGGTGATGTTAATCCCTCAGGAAAACTACCAATAACTTTTCCGAAAACGCTACAAGACTCCCCAGCACATAAGTCTTTTAAAACATATCCAGGATTAAAAGACTGGAGCTTAATTCAAGAAGGTGATATTAAGTCATTAAAAAGTAATAAAGGGCTCTGTATCAAATCTGACCACCGAGATCGGGTCTTTTATGATGAGGATATTTTCGTCGGATATAGATATTATGATAGCTTTAGAATCGATCCACAATTTCCATTTGGTTATGGTCTATCATACACAGATTTTAAATTTTCTAATTTAAGAATTGATAGGATTCATGTAACTGGAAAAGAACAAATAAGTATTGAGTTTGATTTAGAAAATGCAGGAAATAGATCTGGTTCTGAAGTTGCTCAGTTATATGTTCAAGATCTAGAATGTACCGTTAAAAGACCTTTGAAAGAATTAAAAGCTTTCAAGAAAATAATCCTTAACGCTGGAGAAAAAAAGAAGGTACAGTTTTTTCTTGAACCAAAAGATCTCTCTTTTTTTGATGAGGAAACTAATGAATGGAAATTAGAAGTTGGAGATTTCAATATTCTTATAGGTAACTCCTCAAAAAATATTTTATTACAGGGTAATATAAGCTATAAATAATGAACATTTTTTTTCTCTATTTCCTAATATAGAGAAAATCAAAATTTTTTAATCTAATATATCCTTGAAACAATCTTCGGGAAAAAAATTAATTTCATTCTTACCATGATTGGGATACCATACTTGTGCAAAAAATGGATTCTTTCTTGCTTCATCATCATAGTTCCACGGTGGGGGAAGACATTTTGGGCACCAATGTCCTGCTTTTAATATAGTATATGGTTTTGCTTTAAATTCATGATGGTAAGCACATTTCCAATTTAATGGCGTATACATGTCACCATCCCATATTTCAGAAATACACTGTCCGCCTCTAAATTCTGCCGCTTTTTTTAAATCTT
>CAZRIR010000300.1:0-3488 GCA_964600195.1 uncultured archaeon
GCTCAGATGGCTCTTGAAAATTTAGGAATTAATTTTACGGAATTAAAAAAAAATATTTGGGAAGAATTGAAAAAAGAACGTGAAGATGGATTGATCTCTTCTGAACAATCATTTGTAGAACAATCTCAAGAAAAATTCCCTAAAGTAATCCAGATTATTCAAGAACTCATAATGATGATCAGTGAAATACTCACCCTACCAATTAGAGTGCTGGTCTCTGAGGGTCATTATGGTTTAAAAACCGCGGTTAATTCAGTTGTGTCGGAAGAAGAAGGGGGGCTCTTTGAACGAGTGAAAAACAGATTGGATAATGTTTTTGATATGGTTCAAGAAATTAGACAATAAAATTTCATATGAATTTGATATAATTGTATATTCTCAATCGATTACTTAAATTAAAATAATTTTATTAGTAAGATCCATATTTTAGAAGAAAATTTGTCTAAAAAAATCACTTTAATTAATCTTTTTTTATTGTCGATTAGAAAATCCATAGTCCCTCACAAATTAAATAGTTGAAATAGTTTATTTATTTTAATTTGGGGTGGTATAGATGGCTATTATTGAGACAAAATTAAATAATGTTGATTTTTATAAACCTGTTTCGATCATTTGTCCTGTATGTAAAACTAAGAAAAAAGTGAATATTCCAAGATGGTTAATAGATGATGCAAAACAAATCACGACAATTTCTATTTCAAAAAATATTGTTTGCAAGCATCACTTTCAATGTTTTATAGACACTCACTATTCCGTGAGGGGATATCAAACGGTTGATTACCAAATTGAACACGGAGGTCAATTTGAAAGTGTTCATGTTGATGACAAGAAACTGTTTAAAAATTTGGTATATTCAAAAAATGAACTGATATATAATAATGAGCAATTAGAAGGATGTTCAAAAAGAATTTCCTCCTCCCAAAAAACAAAACGTTTGAGTCTTGAAGAAGTATACGAAGAATTTTGGGAATTCATTGATAATGATAATAAACCATTTCTCAAACTCATCCAGCAAGATTCAAGAAGAACTTCGAGCTAAACTCATTTTTATTTTTTAATGTGTTTTTCAAGTAAGATTTTTCTCAACTGGTTAATTATATTTTGAAAAAATGATCGTTCGCGTAAAACATCGTAATGAGATTTTTCTTCCAAACAGGTATATCTTGCAACTTCTTCGGATTTTAGTTTATTTTCATTAACTAAGTTCATTCTCGTCTTAAATTGATCTTCTATTTTTATTCTTCTTAAAATTGATGTTATTTCATTAGAAATTAATTTTATTAAATTTTGAAAATCTAGCTCATTTATTTGGTGAATTGACTTTTCTTCTCTCAAATAGGCCTTAATTTTATCTAAAATTTGTTTTTTTTTAGAATAATCAACAATATCATTATTATTTAAAATATCGAAGAGATAGGAGACCATTTTATTTTTAATTTCCTCATCTATGGTTAAGTTTGATAATTGTGTCTCAAGTTTCTTTAGAAATTGTTGTTTTTTAAACTGTTTATACTTGACAATAATCGCTTCTGATTCTTTGGCATCGCTACAAATTTCAATTAATTCACCTCGGGGTGTAGAATAAAGAAAACCATGGCCTTGGGGGCCAAGCCCTTTAAGCAGAACCATTGCTAGACTATAAAAATTGTAATCATTTGGACTGATAATTTTCTCTCTATTTTTTATTATATTTTCGGGGGATACAAGAATTTTTTTTTCTTTTTTTTCTATATTAGTTTCATACATTCCAATATCTTCATCTACTTCATAATTATACGTGATAAAAGATATTTTTGCGTTATTAATAAGGGTCTTATTTTTATATTCTCCATATATTTTGTCAAATTCTTCAAGAAAATCAGATACATTTCCAATTTTTTTGATAAAAAGGTTATATGAAGAATAATTATTGAAAAATTTTAAAAGAAAGCTAAAATCCTGATCTAAACTATCTATGAATAAAGAATTATTAAATTGTTTAGAATATTTGAAAATCCTATAAAGAGTTCTTGGTAACAATCGATATAGATAATAGATTAAAGAATCTGAAACGATACCAAATATATCTTTTAGATTAGCGATAATTACTTTGTCCTGTCTAATATCTTTAATTAATTCTAAATCCTTTTTTAGAAAACTTGTTTTCTCAAATAAATTGTATTCATTACAAAATTTTAAAATTGCAATTTGTTCTCCCAGAAAAGTTTGATAATTTGATTCTCTAAAGACTGAAAGAATACAATTTGTTATGAGATTCGATATTATTTTGTGCCTATTCGCAATCTTTTTCACATCTAAAAAAATATTCAATTTAATTGAATGGTCGATAATATTCTTAAAATTTTCAAAATTTCCTTTCTTGAGAAATCTTGTTAATAAACTATAGTAATATTTCTCGATTTCTTCTTTTTCCAATCCAATTTTTATTTTAGACTCAAGTATATCTATAAAATGTTCTGAACTCATTATTAAATGTGAAAAATTCAGTAAAAATTTCTAAACTATTTTTATATCGTGGTTTTAACAATTTAACCAAACAATCAATCTAATAATTCCGCAATTTTCTTGCTAACACTTTGAATATTTAAAAATACCATTCCCAGACTCGCACCAGGTTTCGTAAGCGTGCATAAAATTGCATTATTTCCTGCTTTTGACAAGATTATATTTCCATCTTCACCCTCAATCAATATTCGCGTTAATGCCCCTCGGGCTAGTTCTTCAACAGCTCGTTCAGAAACGCTTTGAATAGCCGCAGACATCGCGCTAACGATTCCATCATTCACATTACGCGCCAAAGCAGAACAAATTGGAAGACCTTGTACGCTAACAATAGAACTTCCTTGAACATCTGAGTTCACACTTTCAAGTCTACGTAAAAGGTCAGTTAATTTACCAATATTCTCAGACAGTAGTGTTCTCCTCCAAATTTTTATCGATTTCCAAGAGGGATGAAGATGTTATTTATTTATAAGGTTCAATATTAAATGTAATTTTATAACTTTATTAAAAACTATAACATTAATAATTTTTTTGATCAAATTTAATGTTAACATATTTGATTGATAATAATTTATTAAATTATTATTTAATAAATTTTTATATTACCATAATGTCAGACAAACAAAAACTTAAGCTAGATTCCAAAAAAGGAAAATCGGAAGATAAAAAAGAAAATGAAGAAGAGGATAAAGAGCTCAAGTTAACCTCTTTAAAGAAAGCCGGAAAAATCGCTCAAGATGTAAAATCATTTATTAAGCCAAAAATCAAGGTAGGAATGAAAGTATTAGATGTAGTTAATGATACTGAGGGAAAAATTGTGGAACTAGGTGGTGCTTGTGCATTTCCTGTTAATTTTAGCATTAATAATATAGCTGCGCATTATACATCCCCAATAAAGGATGATAATTTGGTAATCAACGAAGGGGACATCATAAAAATAGATTTAGGTGTTCATGTTGAAGGATATATAGTTGACACGGCATTTT
>CAZRIR010000301.1:0-3450 GCA_964600195.1 uncultured archaeon
GCCTTTGACCAAACTTGGCAATTCCCGCTTATCAGGAACTTTTAATTGCAGATTATAATACAAAAGAATTCTAAAAATAAAATAAACTTTTTTTAATTATTAATTAACTTTCTCTATATCATCAAAATCAGGACTAAAAATTGTAGACCGCGTTTTTTACAGAGTATGAATAAATATTATTTTAAGGGATAACTAATATTAATATTTTAACCAGATTATTTTTTGTCATCATGAGAGATAAGCACTAAAATCAGTTGATCTAATAAATGAATGTTAGAGAAGAATTAATAAAACACTTAACAACCATATTAAGGGCATCAGAAGGCACTTTCTTAGTCGTTTTATGTGACTTAAATGGGCTTTCTATAGCACAGATTGGTAGAAAAAGCGATATTGATTTAAATGCAAATCAAATTACTAGTTTAGCCTCAGCTGCTTTTTCTGCAAGTGAAGAAAACTGGGAAGATTTAGATATAAAGGATCAAATCATCTCTTTCTCATTTTATGATAAAGTATGTCTAATAACCATTAAAATCAACGATACCCTTCTGACAATTGTGCATGATTATCATAAAGAGTGGCCATTGGATGTAGATAACATTGCGAGTTCCATGTATTATTTAAAACAAAAGTTAGGGGAATTTTTTGGAACTGCTTCTGAACCTTTAGATGTTATTGAAGATTTTTCAAACAAAGTCCGTAGTGCAATTTACCTTTTTGGAATGGGAAGTGAAATTCCATTTGTCTCTTATACTCCAAAGGAATATGATAAAAGTAATGCCCTGTCTGCTATAAGCCGTATTTTAGATTCAATACAAAACCAAATATTTATTATGTATAGTTTAGTTGGGCCTGCGGGATTAACTTATGATGCAAGAAATATTAGTGGTGAAAATTTACCAATATCTATTGAGGCATTTTCTGCTAATGCGAATATGGCTTTTCAAAAAATGAAAGAAGAATCTGAAGAAAGTTCCTTGGGCGAACTATTATGCTATAGTGCCATTTCTGGTCGAGATGTAGAAAACTTTCATGGATTAATAGCATGTCCCTCTGGATTTTTAAAATTTTCAGATATCAATGACGCTTCTGATTCGGAAGATGTTACTTTTTTAGGTTTGTTCCCCTTGGCTTATGGTGTCATTCCAGTCATTGGTGAATCAAGAAATATCATCCATTCGATTGCAGAAGTTATTGGTAAAGAAGAAAAAACAGAGAAACTCATTAGTGCCATTAATGTCCTGACGAATAAGAAATATGAATGATATAAATTCATGATAAATAAAGATAATGCTTTAGATAATGACATGCTTGAAAGGGATTCTTTTTTAAAGTTCCCAGGACTTTACTGCCTTCATTTTAATGAATGTGATCCAAAAAAATGCACTTCTTTAAAATTACATCGACTTAATTTATTAAAAATTATACCAAAAGTAACAAAAAATTTAAATCAAGCGGTAATATTGAATCCTTTTGCATCAAGGGAAATCATATATGCAGATAAAGAAATAATTGATAAATATGGGCTTATTGTAATTGATTGTTCGTGGAAAAAAATATTTAATATTCAAGAATTGGCCTTTAAAAACGAGCGGGCATTACCACCCTTAATTGCAGCTAATCCAGTTAATTATGGGAAATGGGAAAAATTAAGTTCCGTGGAAGCTTTAGCCGCAGCTTTATTAATCACGGATTTCAAAAAGGAAGCTAATCTCTTGCTTTCTAAATTTTCTTGGGGTAATCAATTTTTAGAAATTAATAAAAAATTAAAAAAAAATTAATCCATTCCACCTTCGCCACCCTTCGATAACCCAGAAGCAGCAATAACGTCATCAATCTTTAATATCATGGAGGAAACTTCCGTTGCTGATTGAATGGCTTGAGTTAAAACGGATAGTGGTTCAAGAACGCCAAGCTTAACCATGTCATCAGTTTTTCCAGAGTCTATATTTATTCCATTATTAATTCCGTCATCTGATTCATGTCTTGACCTTAATTCAACTATTAGATCTACAGGATTATAACCCGCGTTCTCTGCCAAGGTTTTTGGGATGATTTCCAAAGCATTTGCATAAATTTCTATTGCTAACTGTTCTCTTCCTCCTATTGTTCTTGAGAAGGTTCTTAACCTTTTAGCTAATTCAATTTCTGCAGCACCTCCTCCAGGCAAGATATAAGGAACTTCGATTGATGCCTTAACGACGGATAAGGCATCATTTAGCATTCTTTCCGCTTCATCAAGCACGTGTTCGATACCAGCTCTTATTAAAATGCTAACCGCTTTTGGATCGGCACATTCCGAGATGAAGATCATTCTATCGTCTCCAATTTTTTTTTCTTCGACTTTTCCTGCAGCTCCAAGATCTTCGGGACTAATTTCAAAGATATTATTTACTACTCTTGCTTTTGTTGCTCTTGCAAGTTTTTCCATGTCGGATCTCTTCACTCTCCGAATAGTCATAATATTCTCCGCGGCTAAGAAATTCTGTGCTTTATCATCTACGCCCTTTTGACAAAATACAACATTTGCACCAATTTCTTTAAGTTTTGAGACACGATTTTTTAACATTTTTGATTCTTCTTCTAAAAATTTGTTAATTTGGTCGGGAGTTTGAACACGAATTTCAGCATCAAATTCGGTCTTTTCGACTTCTAAAGCAGAATCGATTAAAGCGATTTTAGCATTTTTAATTAATTTGGGCATCATTGAATGAACAACTTCCTTATCAACAATGATTCCATCTATGCTAGATGTATCTAAGAGGCTCTTCCCTTCTTTTTTGATGATTTGAATTTGATCTAGGTCAATTATAGTATGATTGCCTCTCACTTCTTTAATTTGGGATACGGATTTCACGGCTATTGCAGCAAAATGATTCTTCACTCCAGCAATTAACTTGCTATTCATAGATGTCTCAGCCACTTTTATCAAGGTATCTTTATCATTGATATCAATATTATTGGCTAAGTCTTTTAAGATTTCTTTACTTTTAATTAATGCTTTTCTGTATCCTCTAAATATAATTGAAGGATGCACGGATTGTTCCATTAATTCATTTGCTAAATTTAACATCTCTCCAGCAATTATGACGCTAGTGGTCGTTCCATCTCCTACTTTATCATCTTGAGTTTTTGCAACTTGAACAATCATTTTTGCTGCCGGATGTTCAACATCAATAGTATCTAATATTGTAGCACCATCATTTGTTATTGTCACATCCCCTAAGCCGTCTACAAGCATCTTATCCATACCTTTAGGACCAAGAGTCGTTCTTACGGCTTCAGCAACAGCTATCGCAGCAGCGATATTGTTTTTTTGGGCATCTTTTCCTTGTTTTCTTTCAGTACCTTCTTTTAAAATTAGAATAGGGACTCCAGATAATTGTGCCATTTTTTATTCACTTTTAGTTGTTTAATAAATTTTCTTTATATATATAATGATCTCTATAT
>CAZRIR010000302.1:0-3443 GCA_964600195.1 uncultured archaeon
TTAGACTCTCTTTTAGTAGAAACCGGAATCGAAGAAGCTCCTAAAACACCACAATTCACTCGATCTAGCTTGAAAAAATGGAATCTTGACAAGTTACGAAATTATTGTAAGAAAAACAATATCAAATTCAAGTCCAAAGAAACTAAATCTGAACTCATTGATAAAATATTAGGTAAAAATAAAAAATAAAAAAAGAAATATTAACTGACAATATTCATTAGGTTTCGTTTGAGAAGACCTAATGATGAGCGACCATCGGTTCCTGCCAATGCAATTAAAATAATATCTGATGAACTTACTATAACGGCAAATCCACCATCCAATTCAATCGTGGTGTCTTTTAATCCCCCTTTATTTATGCTGGCTCCGAGATTATTCGCATCTTTGATAATACTGGCACATGTTTTTGCGATAGCGTCATGATCCATTTCTGTTAGTGTTTGACCAATCAAAACTTTTCCATTCGTGTCTGCTGCTATCAATCCCTCGCATTCTGGAACAAGATCCATTAATTCCGCTAATTTCTTTTCAATTACAGCTTTATCCATTGGAAAACTTCTCTTTTTTATTTATTCAATTAAAATAAGTAAAATTAATCTTCTTAAATTAATGAAGAAATTATCCTATATAATTTTATATCATATAAAATAAGTTACTTATAAAAACATTTGCCTCTCTCAATGTTTTTTACTTGTTATTATTTAGTTAAAAAATGTGAGCACTAAATTTTTAAAGTTTAAATTTATTTATAATATATTCTAAGTAGATTAAAACATGTAATTTTTAACAAATTAATGTGAAAAGATAATGATCGATATAAATGAAGTCAAGGCAATAATAAGGAGATTTGAAGAAAAAGAGGGAGTACGTGGAGTTATCATATGTGATTCAAGTGGACTACCAATTAAATCAAATTTGGATATAAGCATTACCGAAGAAGTAAGTGCATACATAACATCTCTCATAGGTAAATCAAAACAAGTATGTGATGCATTAAAAGAAGGAGCTCTTAAATTTGTTAGGCTTGAAACTAGTAGGGGCGAAGTAATGATCGCTTTAGAGGATACTCTTATATTAATTATCCTAAAATAAATAAATTTCATACAATTTTAACTTAGCTCATTAATTCTCAGTTAAGGAATAAGATTTAATATTGAATTTGTTTTCCTCAACAATATAAAACTTATTGAAATTTTCTTATCGCGTTTTTTACAAAAAATAGTTTTTAAACATGTTGTATTTTCTTTCTTCTCCAACAGTGGTTTCTCCCATGTGCCCGGGAAAAATAACAAAGTTATCTGTTATTTCTGAATTATACATAATTTTTTCCTTTATGCTTGAAAATAATTGATTTTGATCTCCTCCAGGAAAATCAGTCCTCCCAATGCTTCTCCTAAATATCAAGTCCCCAGTAAAAATGATTCCATCAATATTGTTACCATTTAGTTGTTTGATATCCTTAGTATAAAGACTAATTCCTCCAGGAGAATGACCTGGAGTTTCAAGAACGTGCAAAATAATGGAATCCAATTCGATTGTATCTCCCTCATTCAACCACTTGTCTGCATCTTTATTTATACCATATTTTTTTGCATCCCCTTTCGAATACATTAAAGGAGCATTAAAATGTTTTAAAATTCTCCCTGCTTTCATGGAATGGTCAAAATGACCATGAGTTAAAACAATTGCGGCTACTTGTATTGCATCCCCCAGGTTTTCAATTGTTTCTATAATTGATTTAGGTTCTGCTCCAGGGTCTATTACGATAATCCTTGAATCTGATCCAAATATGTAGCAATTAGTCCCATAAGATCCTACAATGAGTTTTTTGAATATCAAGTTATCAACCAATTAAAATATAAGAATAGTAATAAATGGATTATAATGTAAAAAAAGAAATAAATAGAAAATTTATTTATTTCCATTATGATTATTAATTAATTCGTTTAATTCAACTAGTTTTTTGTAAATGGTTAAACCTTTTTCCGTTAACATTATGTATTTCTTATTGGCAGTTTGCTCTATCTGAATTAATCCTTTTTCAATCAGATCATCTTTCACTCGGAAAAAAGAATTATAGTAGCTAAATTTATTTAATTCATTGTAGAACGCGTGCTTTTCTATTTTATAATTCTTAATTGATGTTAGCACTTGATATGTATCTCTAAACCCCTTTTTCTTTAAGAATTGTACTACATCTTCTATTACTAGCATTATAACCCCTATGATTAAAATATGACAAAAATTTGACTAAATAGTAATTATAAAAAAGTGTAAGGATTAAAAAAGTTTTTGGATTTACTCATTGTAAGCAATACTTATAAGAAAATATATTGAATTTAAATATATATAATAAATATACTTATATTTCTATTATCTTAGATTTTAATAGACATTGTAAATAATTTATTCATGAAATTCAGTGAAAATATATTAAAAAGGATGTTTGAAATAGGGATTGGAAACGTTCCTATTATTTTATCATGTCCCCATGGTGGGTATAAAAAACCAAATTTTATTCCTAATATTGAAAAAGGAGTTCAATTATCAGATAGATACACGTTATTTTTGACCAAACGAATTATTTATGTTTTAAAATTGGAAAATATTAAATTAAGCTATATTATAAGTAAAATTCATAGAAGTAAGGTAGACTTTAATAGACCTCCAGGAACATCTGTCGCTTTTGCTCAAAATTCAGATGAGGCAAGGGAAATTCATTATTACTTTCATGAAAAAATAAAAGATCTCGTTAAAGAATCTTTAAAGCTCCATGGAAAATGTTTATTCATTGATTTTCATGGATTTACTAAGCCATATGATGATTATAAAGATATTATTTTTGGAAATATTTTTTCAAATACATTATTTATAAAAAATGAAATTGAAATAGATGGTTATCAAAAATATTGGGGTCTTTCAGAGTTTGTAAATGAATTCATTAACCATTTTACGGTTGATGATGGACTTGGTGTAAATAATATCAATATAGGTTATTCTGGTGGTTATATTACTCATCAATTTTATAGAAAAACAAAAGTTAATGCAATTCAAATAGAAGTTGCTGATAATATCAGAAAAAATCTTGAATTAACTAATATTTTTATAGATGATTTTATAAAAGCAACAATAAATTGCTTAAAAAATGTTTGATATTTATATTAATAAATCTAAATTAAAAACCTAAATGAGACTATTTTGAAGCTAAACATAGCCATTGTTCAAATGGAAATTGAGGATGGAAATAAGGATTCAAATCTATATAGATCGTTAAAATTCCTTGAAACACTCAAAAATGCCAAAAAAAAATCAGATATCGTTTGTTTTCCAGAGTTATTCACGTCAGGTTATGATTTAAGAAATGTAGAAAAACTTGCCGAAACTATTCCAGGTCCGACGACAGAAAAGATTTCTGAAATATCTAAAGGAAATTTTATTGTCAT
>CAZRIR010000303.1:0-3441 GCA_964600195.1 uncultured archaeon
CTCTTCGATTCGATCCTAAATATGAAAAAATTTCACGGCATTTTTTAGAGAATCCGGATGAATTTGCATTAGCATTTGCTAAGGCTTGGTTCAAGCTTACCCACCGGGACATGGGTCCGCGCATTCGATATCTTGGACCGGAAGTCCCTGATGAAGATCTCATCTGGCAGGATCCCATCCCTGCTGTAGATCACGAGTTAGTTGATGAAAAAGATATTAAAGCACTTAAGGACAAGATCTTAGCTTCAGGACTTTCTATCCCAGAACTGGTTTCGACTGCTTGGGCGTCGGCGTTTACATTCCGCGGATCAGATAAGAGAGGTGGTGCGAACGGGGCTCGGATTCGCTTGGCACCACAGAAGGATTGGGAAGTGAATCAACCTGAACAGCTAGCGAAAGTACTTAAGACCTTAGAAAATATACAAGCTGAATTCAATAGCGCCCAATCCGAAGTCAAGAAAATATCACTTGCAGACTTAATCGTTTTGGCAGGTTGCGCAGGCATTGAGCAGGCGGCAAAAAATGCCGGCCATGATGTGAAAGTTCCCTTCACACCAGGACGCATGGATGCCTTGCAGGAACAAACAGATGTAGAGGCTTTTGTGGTTCTCGAACCCAAAGCGGATGGTTTTCGCAATTACCAGAAGTCTAAATATGCCATATCAGCTGAAGAGATGCTTGTTGATAAAGCTCAATTATTAACTTTAACCGCACCCGAAATGACAGTGCTGATAGGTGGCATGCGCGTCTTAAATACTAATTTTGGAGGAACAGAGCATGGCATCCTTACCAAACGACCTGAGGTGCTTACCAATGATTTCTTTGTGAATTTACTCGATATGAACACGACTTGGAAAGCAACATCGGAAGACAAAGAAATATTTGAAGGTCATAATATTGAAACGGGTGAATTCAAGTGGACCGCTACTCGTGTTGACCTCACTTTTGGTTCGAACTCCCAACTCCGGGCAATTGCAGAGGTTTATGGGAGTGATGACGCTCAGGAGAAGTTCCTGAATGATTTTGTGGCGGCGTGGAATAAAGTTATGAACTTGGATCGCTTCGATCTTGCACAATAACTCAACACTCTCCCAGGGAGTTAAATACTCTATTTTTTTTAATATCCTTTTTTCATTTTTACTTAAGATTATTTCGAATCTAATTGAGTATCAATAATCATTCTAAAGAAGGAATAACTACTATGTAGCAACATATATTAATACTGATTAACTTTTTATAGCTAAAGTTGTCAAATTCACACTTTACTACAATATAAAAATAACAGGGATTATTAATGGATGATGAAGAATTATTTGTTCTCTTTCGAGATAATGGATATAAAGTTACTACTCAACGTTTAGCAATTTCCAAATTCATATTAGCAAGAGAAGATCATCCCAGTGCTGAAAAAATTTACAAGGGATTAAAAACTGATTATCCGACATTAAGCCTTGGAACTATTTATAAAACCTTACATACACTAAAAGAACTTGGTTTGATACAAGAATTAGGTTTTGAGGAGGGAAGTATAAGATATGATCCAAACACATCTCCCCATTTGAATGTGGTATGTACCAGCTGTTATAAGATCTATGATTATAAATCCAAAACAATAGAGGATTTTTGGTCATTAATAGTCTCAGAATTAAAATTCAAATCTGAAGGACAACGTTTCGATATATATCATGAATGTGATGAATGTAAAAAACTAAAAAAATAAAAAATCATGAAGAAGTCGGGTAGAGAGTTTAACATGAACACGTTACCGATTATTTTTATTTATAAATACTATAAAATATTACTTTTCTTTCATGCTTGATTACAATTCATTATTGGATTTCAGAATTGGTTTTGAAATCATAACCATCAATTTCTAATTCGCTCATATTTTTTATCAAAATAGGATGGAACAAAAAACTCAAGAAGAACAGTATAACTTTTTGGTCAAACAACTTTTTGGAAGTGAAAAATGGGAGGATCGAGCGGAAGCTGCTAGAAAGATTGGTCATTTAGAACAGGGAAAAGCTACAAATCTATTAATAAGAGCGCTTCAAGTCGAAAAGGATGAAGTGGTTATTAATAGAATAATAGAAGCATTAGGAAGAATTAAGAACGCTAAAGCAACAATGCCTATTGTGGAATTTCTAAAAAAGGAACTTGGAAAGGAGGAACCTGATAAAAAACGTTTGTTCGCAATAGTAGAAAGCTTAATGAAAATAAGTGATAAACGAGCGTTGCACCATTTAGGATTATTACTTGAATCTTGCGATGCTAATATCAAGGAAGTAACTGAAGAAGCTTTAAAATGCATCGAACCAAACTGGAAAGAAAATTTAAAAAAAGAAAATCGATAATTTGCTTTTTGAGATTGTAACATATATCATTTAGAGAATTTAAATTTAAATCAATGAAATTAACAACATCTAAGAATTTCTCATGAAAGATTATGATATTAAGTAACTATAAGCATAAACTTTTTTAAATGACAATTGAATATTATAACAATATCTAAAAATAAGAGAGAAAAAGAATAATATGACTGAAGCAGAAGAAATTATAGAAAAACTGGCTCAAAGCGTAGATGGTCAGAACGGTGATGAAGATAAGATTTTAATTTTCACGCTTTCTACCTGTATGTGGTGTAAGAAATGCAAGCGCTTCTTAGGGGAAAATGACATGAAGTATCGATACATTGATGTCGATAGAATAGATCAAAAAGATAAGGCAATCATTTTAGATTATCTAAGAAGTAATTACCAGGAACGAATCTCTTATCCGTTTTTAGTGTGTGAAGCGGGTCATGTAGTAGGATACGATCCAAATAAATACATGGAATTATTGAAAGGAGGGAAGGAATAAAATGAACATGGAAACCAGGGAAGGAATGATTGAATATGTCAATAAAATCTGCGAATTAAATAACTACATTTTAAATGAAGATCAGACTACTTTAGATGATTTAATTGATGGACTACTTGAAAATAAAAAAACCCATGGGTACCAATCATGTCCTTGCAGGTTGGCAACAGGCAAAAAGGAATTAGATAGAGATCTCATATGTCCTTGTGATTATGCACCTTTAGATGTAAAAGATTTTGGTGCTTGTTATTGTAATTTATACATGAGTCCCGATTTTTATGAAAAAGGGGTAGAATACGTTGTTGTACCTGAAAGGAGACCAATTGAAAAGACTAATGCCGTGCAGGATTACTTGTTAAACTTGTAAGTTATTTGAAAAATTATCACCACAAACCCTTCATCATTTTATATTCAATAATTTATAAAAAAAAAATTTTTATTTACACAATCTTGATTTTATAATATGACCAATAAAGAAATGACTGATGAAGAATTAGACGATGAATTAGATAAAGCGTTTAAGGAAAATGAAGGAAAAAGGGATAAGTGTGGCACGGCAATTCCTACCAATAGAGAAGTCGG
>CAZRIR010000304.1:0-3416 GCA_964600195.1 uncultured archaeon
TCACCTAAAGATCTTGTCAGGTTTAAAATCATCAAATAAAATAATTGAAATAGAATTTAACGAGGACATTGATGAAAAGAGATTAACAAAATTACTTAAATGATTCCTTGTTAAATTTTTAAAATAAATTATCGATATCTGTCTTGAGAAGATTATAGGAAGGTTTTGATAATCGAATACCGCCAGCTAGCTTGTGTCCACCACCCATTCCACCATATTTAGATTTAATTTTGCTGATAATAGAATTCACACCTAAACCTTGATTTTGCTCGATATATTTTTTTGAACATCGAATACTGAGCTTGATGGTTCGAGATTTCTTTTCTTCTCCCCCTAAAATAAGGATTTTATAAGGATCGAGAAGTTCATTAACGGAACTGAAGCTGGCGGTGTCTGACCAACTACTTGGAGGGATTCGACCCATAACATCAACAAAAATTGCATTTTTTGTTTCGAAACGAGGTAATTCTGTTGCAAGGGTTTTCATATTTTTCGTAAGATTGTCAACATATTCATAATATAAATCCTTGGCATATCGTGTAGATTTTCTCAATTGGATAATGGATAATGCCGTACTTATATTTTTAAAACATAAGATGTTCAATAAGAGAGCATGCTCAAAAGCAAATTGAAGCATTCCTTGTTTTTGATGGAGAAATGCATATTCTCCCCTTTTTGTTCCAGTTTTTTCTTGAATTTTTAGAATTTCTGATTCATCTAATTCATATACTTTTTTACGGGGATTTATTTTAAGATCAGATAAAAATAACTTTATGGTTTGATCACTTTCACCACCTAATCCTTTAACATAAGGAAGAATACTATATTTTAGGCCATTTTTTATGGAATCAAACATTGCACCATAAATAATTATACCATCTCGTTTTTGAATAACTTCTTCATCCAGAATTTCTTGATAAACTTCTCGATTAAAGGATTTCAAGTTATTCATTGATGATAACGAGTCTCCTGCAATACCTATAATTGCTAACCATCCTTGTTTTATCATTGAGGGTATTATTTTTTTAGCAAACAAATAGGTTAGAGTAGCACCTGCAACATGTTCAAGGCCGTCATAACCATGAATGGTGGGATTGACAAAATGAAGGTTATCTGGAATGCTATAATCGTTAATATTGCTATCTAATTCATGATGATCAAGAATAAAGAAATGATCTTCACGAGAATTAATGATCGGGATTAATTCCGTGAGATTTGATCCGACATCCGTAAAAATAAAAGCTGTCTTATTTGATTGTTTCTTTGATAAAATTCCGCCAAGATAATTGGCCCATGAAACGGATCTATTATATATAAAGTAATCATAATTGATATTCATCTTATGTAGCAAGTTTTGTATGATGTGCAAACAACTAATCCCATCAGCATCATTATGAGAAATGGCAATTACTTTATTAAATGAGCCATCAATGAATTGATCAATGGCATTATCGAGATCCTCTAAAAATTTATTACGATTTAAGGTTTTGGCCATCAATATCAATAAAAAATTAACTTTCTATATAAATCTTTTATATTTAAGAGTGAATGATAAATTTCTTAAAAATTTATTCTCATTATATTAGAAGTCCGAAATTTAGAGAAAAACCCATGGGAATCATAGACCATATATCAATTAATAAAGATTAAAATTGAGAGTATATTATTTTATTAAATCAAGTTCAGTTTAAACCCATATCAACTTTATCAGAACAACATGAGAAATTCAACAATAACCAGAATTTTTGTATTTGTCTTAATATTAAATTTAATCATACCTTTACTCTTGATTGGAAATACTTATCAATCAAAACTAAATATTAATGGTTTTAATAATGATAATATCTCTATAAAAACACAATCAATTTCCAAAGATGATTTTAGGCCTTTAATTGAAAACAAAGATGATGATGATCTTGGAAATATCACGATCAATAACATGGATTTTTCTAATTTCGATGAATTGGGCTTTTATCTTAACGATGGCAAATATCCTACTCTTCACGATGATTATAATGACGGTGCATTAAACATGACTTTTGTAAACATGGAATTTATCGATACAATAAAACCTGCAACAAAGGATAACGTACTTCCCGTCATCAAAATTCAACCGGAAATTTCTGTCAAATTAAACGAAACAATAGATGTTAGTTATGATTCCACCAAACCTTCATCAGATGGATTTTTAATATATGGCCCTAGATTATTCCCCTGTGAATTTGTTGAATTTCAAGTTCAAAAAGAAACAAATCCTGAGTTAAAACAAGTAAATTCTGGAAATTACTCAATTGATGAGAATGGTTTCTTGCGCTTTAACTATGCCAGTTACTTCCCAAATGATGATATCCTTAACTTCACAATGTACATAGTTTGGAATTATAATATTTCAATTATAGATAGTACATGGGGTATAACCCAAGATTCAACAAAATATAATTATATTAATAATCCAAATCAAGATTTTGAACTATCATTTGCATATAATTTTAATGTTAGCGGTTATGAAATAGGGGGAGAGGGAAATCCTTCAGGTCCTGCTATCTTGGCAAATGGAATAGCCGCTAACTTCAGTATAATAATCCCAGATAGGAACTTATTAACCTATGATTCCTTGATAATCAATTCTACAACACAATCTACAAATGAATTTATTAATAATGACGATAAATCAATTTTTTCGGGTTTTATGGTATTAAATAATAGACATTTCTTTCTCAATTTCACAGCAGAATTCAGCATAGCATTTGTTGATACTGTTGGTAAGTTTTGGGCTATCGACAGACTCGTTAGTGATGTAAATGTTCGGGAAAGAATTTATTTAGTTAATATTACTTCTGGACCGAAATATCTTTCGATTACATGGTTCATGATTCAAGAAAGCGCGATAAATAAAGATCAAGTAATCTCTAGTACATGTTTGTTTGAAAATAGAGATGCATATGTAAATGTTTTGCCTTTTAATCGTTCTGAGTATGGAGATACCAATTATATTTCAGATAACCCGAGAGAAAGAGAATGGATAAATATTACACTTCCCTTTTTTATCAAAAATGAAATATGTCCTTTTATCATACGGTACAAGGCTACAGAAGACTTAAAAATTGGACTCTACGATAATATTGGAATGCCACTGATTGGCTTGGATGTAGTCATTGACTATCAAGGTGAACTTTTTGGCACGTACATTTCCAAAGAACAGATACAACCCTTATCAACGCAGACAACAGATATCAACGCAGAAATTGTGATAAATAACGTACCAATGGGAGAATATGTAATTCATGTGTATCAATTTGGATTGTATCAAGGATCTTTCACTGTTAATTCCTATGTAGATGTTAATTCCATAACTACAGGCATCATTCATTTTCCTGTTTGGATCCTGATATTTGGATTGATTAATTTATCAATTT
>CAZRIR010000305.1:0-3411 GCA_964600195.1 uncultured archaeon
TGGGAACGAGTCTTTTATGGCAATCCAAGCACAACCACTCTCCCATAAAAGGGTCGTATATCATGTCCTTATCCCTAGCGTGGCACGGTCGACACACACAAATCGAAGTATTAAAATTTTTTTGTAAGTCAGAATCTTTTTTCCTAAGCAAATGTACACAATTGGGTGTTTGTTTCCAATTAGTCTTATTCATATGTGAAATAATTTCATCATTAAATTTTTTACTTTCTGATAGATACCAACTGTGGAGGATTTTTCTCAAATTATTTCTCATTATCCTCAACATAGGATTTTTGATAATGATTTTAATCTTTTTGTTTTTCTTTTTCATCATAATCTAAAATGAATATTTCTTATTAAAATTATTGGAGTCTACCAGTTTTTCGTTAATAAATAATTCAATAACATTTCCTACTTACCAATTTTAAATAAACCAGAAATAATCATAATCCTCATCGAAAATATCCATCCAATTCAGTTCAGCCAAGTCCCAGATATTATAACCACCCAGCCCAGGATAGCGAACTAGGAGGGGGTCAATCTTATCAAGATCCACGTGTTCAAGAAACCGATTATATACGATATCATAATGATTAGAAATCCATTCTTCTTTTGAGATATATTGTTGATCATTTACTCTAATATTAAAAATATTAAGATTTCTCTCAAATACGTCCATTCCCTGTTTCAACCAGCTTTGTAATGCTAATTGCGATAATAACTGGTCATCAGATTCGTCCAATGCACGCATGATGTTCCAGACATCATCTGGAGTTACCCAGCCAATCTTTTCTTTCTCTGTGGAGGACCCCTCCTTTCTTATTTGCATGATCTTCATAGTGGCGATGACATCAAGCAAGTATTCCTGCATTTTCGTAGATATCGCATTATACGGCCCCACATTGAGGTCATTCGTGGTGAGAATCAAGTCATGAAGGTATAATGATTCCTTATTATATCTTAAATGGTGCCGTGCGTAAATTCTGATCACGAAACCATTACCATCTTTAATTCCACCACCAAATAATTCATCCTCAAGCGGAACAAACTCAAGCGCGTCAAATCCCCCATCGCGATATAAAAGGTTAATGACGTGATATGCCACCGTGTTTTCTGCAATCCAGTTTTCCCAATCATAATCATTCTTGCACACGGGATCAAATAATCTGAGTCCCCTTTGCTCGGCATAATCAATCAAGGATCGTAGCGTTTTTCCATATTGGATGAGGTTCCTGCTTTGCGGATCAACCAAGCTTTCCGCCATCATGATCATTTCCATGTCCTTAATGTAACGAATGACCGTCTCTTCAGGCATGGCTCGACCTTGCTGAATATACCTGTTAAGAATGGGAGCAATAAATTTCATGGCCATTTTAGGCTCATCATAAAACAATCTATATGACCTCCATAAATTCTGAAAAACAAGAAACTCGTGTTTTAAGGTATCTCTTTCATTCCATGCATCGAAATCTATTATATTCGTAGTCTGAGAAATAAATTCCGTATCTTGCCACATCCATTCATTTATTGAATTAATCACCGCATCTTTCAGTAATTGCAGATCACCTCGAAAACCATCAACTTCCATGGCAATGTAATTTTCGAGAACGATGCCAATATCACTGAATGATTCTTTCGTCCATTGTCCCACGACGTATTTCATTTCTTCGATAACCGATTGAATTGCGATTTCTCCTTCATCAAGCCAGTGAGACCCATCGATACCAAATAATTTTCCTAAATTATATTTATCCTTGATTAAATTAAAGATAGGACTTATAGGGAGTATGTATCGGGTAAATAATCGTTTCTTGTTGGTATCAGGAATCCCTTCAAATATATCTGAGGAATACAAATAACTATCCAAGAGACGCAAATATTCCGAAGCTGCAAAATCTATTACTCGTGAGGCATCAGGATTATCCAAATAACCTCGAAAAGATTTGATGAATTCGATATATTCATTTATCCTTTTAGCATCGGGCACCCAATTATTATCCGGATAATCGACTCCGCCCTTTAAATAAAACAAGTTGAATCTACCGATAGGAACATTCATTATTTGGGTTAACGTTAATTGATCTCCAACATTAAAGGCAAGTCTTATCCGAGCCAAAAATAATCGTCCTGCGGAATAAAAGGGATTTTCACACATGAAACCATGAGCTTTCAATAAATCTTTAAAGTACTGGTCTGCTAGATCCCTTTCTTGACCGGCGGGTAAATTATCAATGACAAAAGCATACCATTGCCAAATTCTTGGTTCAGAGAGGGACCATGATCTCTTTCCTTTCAAATCTGTTAATGATTGACTGAGATCAAATCCCAGTAATGCGTTCAGTCTTGCCATGCTTGTTACTATACCATGATTTTTTAGCATGTTATAAGTAATATCATAAACGATTCTGGTATGCGTGAAATATGGACTTTGGAATGCACTTTTTTTCCAACCCATTACAACCTTATCATGCATGGGGATAAACTTGCCATCTACACCAACCATCTTGCTAAAGGTATATTCCACGCCTCTCCCCATTAAAAATTTTTCTTCAAGGTCTGAGAGGATCTCTCCGCTAGTTGCTTTTTGTACAATCACGTCCATTAATTCACGAGCCATGCCTTTGAATTCCTGTTGAGAATTCAAGTAATCTTGAAATTCTTTATAGGTATTCATGTCAGATAATTTCTTGCTTGCACCAGGTGCTAAATATTGTTCGATAAATGTCTTTAATTTATATTGAGCAAGCGAATCTAGCTTGCCATCTTTATTGTCTTCGGCAATGATGCTTTCTATTGAATCAGTGTATTTACCCTTGATCTTATTGATATCTTCTTGTCGAGCTTTATAATCTCCTTGTTTCACGCCATTTCGAATGCTTTTTATTTCATCCGCATGATTGACCGGATCGGTCTTTTCCAAGTAGCTGGCAATGGTTAATTGTTGTTGTCGTGCCTGAAAGTCCTCGAAATTGCCATCCGTAAAAGCATCCCATGGTTTCAGGTTTTCTTCTAATGCTTCCTGATATGCACTATCTTCTTTATTGATCCTAATGGTCTTTTGCGGATCAGATGCTTGCCGGTATTCGATGATATTTTCTTCACCTGCTTCCGTGGCCATTTCTGGGAACTTGGTCTCAATGGATTGTGGTTGCGTGGTCGCCATGAACTGGATGGTGATGGGTTTTTCGTCCACTTGGGTGAGGGGTCGGGGCTTTGAAAGCGATGCGATGAGCTCATCGCAGGCTTGTTTTCGGTCTTGCTGGAGAAGGGCAACATCTTCGGGATTTCTCATTGAAGTGGAAGGAATGAAGGTCGTGAAACTTGCCCGAAATGCCGAGCCACCTGCCCGCATCCAATTCAGGATGTTTCCTAAAATGACCGTGCCGAACACGTATGCACTTCCTCTTACCA
>CAZRIR010000306.1:0-3402 GCA_964600195.1 uncultured archaeon
ATTTTCAATATATAGTTTATTATTGTTTTTATTTTATTTTTTTTATGAATTTTAAACACCTTATAAAAAGAACTTCTTTATGGTTATCAAATGAATATTTTCAAGTATAATACATTATAGCATTTTCATCAATAATTTTAAGATGATTCATCAAAAGGATAAAATTTTGATGTTGAATGATGTCATCGTCAATGCATTGAGTAATTAAGATGCGTCTTTTAATTGCAGGATCAGACTTAAAAAAATATTTAGGACTAATCTCTCTAACCACTTGATCAAAAAACCAATTTTAAAATATGGATGATATTCATAACAAGTACGTTCAACAATTTTGATTTTTACCCCAAGATATGAATGAACTGTCATATTTGTTTCCCATACCTAAATAATTTATTGCAAAAGGTGCTTATTCCAGAGTAATTGAACTATGATATATCGATGCTTTTAGAGAGATATTATTATCTAAAATTGGTAATTCAAATTTTCTAAAAATCCTAAAAATGGATCATTTTTGAATTTTTCATTCATTCATCTAAGTTTTCCAAATGTTTCAAGATATGTTTTTCCAATATTTCTACAAATGCTTGAGGTTGGCGCTTATATTCCTTTACAATATTGATTACATTTTTTTTTAATTGTTGGTGTTCGGGTATGCATTGACTTTTATTTAAGAAATCTTCACCATGACGCATTGCTGCTGTATTTTCAGTTATATTAATGAGTTCTGTAGCTATAATTCCATTGAGATAAATAAGATCGCCTAACATTTGTTTGATATACAATAATACACTTGTTTGATCTGGCATGATATGAAATAAAATATTCCAATTAATAAAAAAGATTCAATTTAGGGTTACTATAATTCAGAAGCATAAAAAGGTTAAAATTAGCTTTAAAATTGATAAATATAATTATATTAGGATTAAAGCTCGATAAATTTTTCTTCAATCTGTGTAATCAAAGATTTTAATTCTTTTATCATTGGATCTATAATTTTCCCTAATTCTGGTTTTAATTCAATAGCTTTATCAAGTTGTTCTATAGCAAGATGATATTCTTTTTTGATGAAATTTATTTTACCTAATAAAAACCATGCTTCAGCATAATTAGGTTCAATTTCTATTGCTTTATTAAATGCATGTATTGCTTGTTTATTTTCTTCTTTAATTCTATAAGCATTTCCTAGATTAAACCATGCTCTTGCATGTCTTGTATCGACCTCAATAGCTCTTTTAAATGAATCTATTGCTTTATCCATTTCATTACTATTGGCATAAACTATCCCTAAGTCATTATAAGCATTTGAATGATACGGTTCTAATCCAAACGTTTTTTGATAGTATTCGATTGCTTTATCTATGTTATTCGATTGTTTATACATGTTCCCTAAATTATAATAAGATTCAACATTACTATCATCCAGCTCAATAGCTTTATTACATAGTTCCAAGACATTTTGATGATTTTCATTCTTGATTTCCTGTCGTGCTCTATTGTTTAATTCAATAATATAATTGTCAATGATAATTGCTAATTCATTTTCTTTAATTGTGCTAAAGTGAATAAAGCCAGCTATCGATAGGCATTTTTCAAAATATTCATAGGCAATATCATACTTATTTTGCTCGGCGAGTTGATTCGCTTGTTCAATTAATAAATCAATTCTTTCAACATGAACATTATCTATTTCGGCTCTTAACTCATCTAATCTTTGAGCTTTTTTCTCAGGATCAGAAATACTACTCGAAGCTTGAATTAATTGATTAAGTCTTTCTATTTCTTCCTCTAATTTTTTCTCTTCCTCTGAAATTTCTCCTTTCCTTATAATTTGTTTTAATTCCGTTTGGTAAATGAGGTTCTTAATTTTGTTTATTTCCCCGTCCATTTCTTCAGAAAGATACATTTTATTGGTCACGCTTAAAGCTTTATTATAGGTCTCTAATGCTTCCTCTATTTTGTTTTCATCTAATAAAATGTTACCATGATTCAATACATCTTCCGCTTCAGCTAAATAGACTTGATTTACGATGTCTTTTAGAGAGTTCAATTCTATATTTTCTTCTTCAGGATAGATTAAATTTTTTGCTAAACTAATAGCGGAATATAGTTCCCTAATAGCATCATCAAATTGTTTTTGTTCAATCAAGAGAATACCTTCTTTTTTTCGTGGTTTTATTGCCTTCATGCAAGTATCATTTATAAGCTTGGTTAAAATGTCGATATTATTTGATTTTTCTTTTGACTTAGCCATTTTTTTTGATAATTCCAAAGCATTTTTTAAGATATCAATTGCTTTATTTACATCGATTATAGAATCTTCAAAACCTTCTTTACTGATTATTTGATTTGCCTCTTCGATATGAGGTTTAACTTTATTTAGATAAATTGGATTAATTAATTCTGCAATTTTATCAATTTGTTTTTTTTTTAGATCTGAATGATACATTCTTTCTATATTATTTAATGCTTTATTTAGTTCGTTTTCCGCTTCCCTTATATTTCCATCTGCTAACATTTCCTTACCTCTTTGAAGAATTACGTTGTTTTGGTTTGAAAGAGCTTCATTTATTTTATATTCAAGGTTTTCTTTTTCCTTTTTTTTTTGATTTTCATCACTTATTTCATTAACTGCATCAAATCCCTTCTTGTATGTATTTAGTGCCTCTTCAAATCTTTCCTTTTTTATAAAATCATTCCCTTCTTGAATAATTGAATTAATTTTTCCAGAATATGCTTTAACAATATCATTTTTAATTTTTTTGATTAAATCATCTTTAGGATTCAAAGTATTAATTGCCTTTTCGAGTGTTTCATCAAGTTGTTTGATTGCTTTATCAAATTGTTTTTCTTGAGACAATTTAAAGCAATTATCAATTTCTAATAAAAATTGAACTCTATTTTTTGCATTTTCAATTTTATTAGTTTCATTCTCTCTTTCTTGCGGTTCTGAGATGTTATATGTTAAAGTTATTGCTTTATTGAATTCATCTAAAGCATTTTCAAAATCTTTCTCATTACCTAAGTCATTAGAATGATTAATTGTAAAATCAATTTGGATCTTATAAATCTCATCCATTCTAGATTTGAGTCTTTCAAGTTCTTCTTGTTTTTCTTCATTATCCTTAACTTTAGTACGTATTAATGAAAGACCCTCTCTTAATTTTCTTATAGCATTAGTATAATTCTTTTTGTTAAGAAAATTCTCACTATCCTTAATAATAACATTTAGTTTTTTTTCAATTCCTAATTTTTTAGCCATTGGATTCCACCTCAATAATCTTTTCTAAAATTACCTTTTAGATAATTTTTCTAACGCTGTTTCTATCATGTTTAACTTGGAAGAATATTTTTCCATCAATTCAGAATATTTTTCAATATCAACTTCATTATTTTCTTTCAAGA
>CAZRIR010000307.1:0-3397 GCA_964600195.1 uncultured archaeon
CTAACACTACAAAGTTGCAATAGGTCAATGGCTCGTGAAATTTTCCCCTTGGATGCATTATATAGAATTTTGATTACATTTTGACCAAGAACTAATGATTCATTCTTCGCGATATCTGTAATTAGTTTATCGAATGAAGTAAAAGCAACTTGAGGAACTAAAAATAATTGGCATCTACTCACGATTGGATCAATTATTCCTGAAATTTTAGTCGTGATCAAGATCATTCGACAGTTAGAACCATACGTTTCCATTAACCTCCTGAAACCTTGCTGGTTAGAACCCAAACTTTCAAAATTCTTCACTATCAATATTTTAAAAGGAGCTCCCATGACTTTTAATTGGACAAATGGCTTGACCTTAATCTGTATAAATGCGGGCATGGTAAGATTTTTGCCGGCAATGCTTCCGATCTTGCTTGTAGAAACATATGCTTCAGAACGAGCCTGTGCTCTTTCTTCATCGGTTAAAGGAACATTAGCATGTACAATTTTTAGATTAGCATCATAGTACTTCCCTAAAAATTCTCTCGCAAATAGCTTGGAGATAGTAGTTTTACCAATACCTTCTGCTCCAACAAATAACATGTGTGGAAAATTTCCCTGCTTAATTATTCCCTTTAATCTATCTATCAGCTTTTCTCTTCCACAAATTTCATCAAAATTTTCAGGTAGGTACTTAATTCGCCATATTGGACTATCGGTCATTGATCCACCATGAAATATTAATTCATATTAAAGAATTTATCATTTCAGATAATAATGCTAGTAGCTGGACCTTATCATCAGCACCCTGGCTGATTCGGAAATCAATCTCTGCAAAATATGATTTCAATATTGCTAATTTTCTTGAATCTTTTATTTTATTAAAAGGAAATTTTTCCATGAGCTGTCTCATGAAATTTCTACTATCCACGCTTTCAATAGAATTGATTATGTTTCTTACTTGCTTGAATTTATTATTTTGAATTTGATCAATAAGTTCATTTAAGATGTTCTCATCAAGAAACCCAGATATTTTTAAGATTTCATTCACATCCATCTTATTGAGCAAATCAAGGGCTACAGACATTTGTAGCACGTTTATTGCCTTCCTTAAATCGCCTCCAGAAATAAAATATAAAGTATCATATAATTTTTTCTCCATTTCGCTAGAAATTGATAATTTCTCTAATTTTGCGATATTTTTTAGCCTTTGGACAATTTTTTCTCTTGAAAGGTGAACAAATCTAAATACTGCACATCGTGATATGATAGGATCGATAATGCGTTCGATATAATTACACATTAATATGAATTTTACTTTTGATGAGGTTTTTTCGATGATCCTCCTCAATGCTTGTTGAACTTGAGTAGGTATGTTGTCCGCCTCATCTAAAATGATTATTTTCAGGCTATTTTCCCCAACGATCATATTTTGATTTGCAAAATTCTTGATGGCATGTCTTACGGAATCCATGCGAACCGTGTCTGAAGCATTCATTTCAAGGACATTTCTATGATAGCTCTCTCCCTTCAATAATGTTTTAGCTATGATTAGTGCCGTGCTCGTCTTGCCAGTCCCTGCTGGACCCGTGAATATCATGTGGGGAATGTTTTTGTTCTTGACAAAATTTTTTAGGTTATTGATTGCAACATTCTGACTTACGATATCATCGAAGGATGAAGGACGATATTTTTCAATCCACGGGATCTCCAATTTAAAAAGCACTTTCTCTGATTTATTTTAAAGTATTAAGAATTGAAAGTAAAGACTGCATAAATAATTAACTTCAAGCCAAAAACCATTGAGTAAATAATTTATTTAAAATATTACTTCATTAAGATTATCTATGCTAATTATACTATTAATTAATTTTGAATTAATATAAAATAGAAAAAAAATGAAATAATTAAAATTATTCTTTTAACATTCGATTTTTGACAGAATCGGGCATCAACCACCCTACGTACATTGCAAGCGCAGAAGAAATCAATAATAGTCTAATTAGAATTACAATAAACCACGATACTGCTACAGCATCTATTATTGCTCCTAATGTATAAGCAATAAAAGCATATAATAGAAATTTACCTTTTAACTTATTTTCTAAATTATCCGATTTAATAAGTTGAATTGAAAGTAATATCCCCAAAATTACAAAGACTATTGCCTGATATAGTGAATATAGCAAAGCTAATCCCAGATAACTTATATCTACTGGTGATACTCCCTTTTCGGCTAAGACATGTGGATTTACAAACACCATGATATAGTAATACACGAAGAAACTGAGACCTATCACTGTAAATATAATCATGATGATTTTTTTTTTCTCTTTTGCAATTAATTCCAAAATTACATAGGCCGTGAACAAGAATGTAATGGCAATAAAAGGAAATCCAAAAGAAAGATACTGTTGTAGTGTTAATCCTCCTTCTACAAAAAAAGATACAATATACGACACTATTGTTGGATACCAAGGAAATGTAATTCCTGTAAAACCTATACCCCAATAAATTAATATATTTTGCTTGTATTTGCGATATCTTAATATAAATGTGATTCCTACAATAGTTGCAATTACAACCCAAATAATAGCAAATATACCATTTACATGATCGTTTATAGAAATTGGCATTTTATATATACCCTAATTTGTTATTAAATTTTTAATTTATACAAAAATCATTTCAATTCAGATATATAAATTTTTGTCAATATACGTTTCACGAATATTTTTATTCTTAAATTAAAGAGTTTTTAAATTTAATTTATTAAATGTGTTTAAATAAAGGAGTTAAATCAAACCCATAAAACTGTTAACATCTGAAACACCCTTTACTTCTTTTCCGAAATAATTTTGTAAAATATGTGTTAAGAAATTCATATAGTTTTTTGTTATCTTGAAGTTATAATTTTCAGTTATATAATCAACCATTAATTTTTGATTTAAATCATTTGATTTTTTCCCTGCTTCTTGAATTAATTCATTGCAAAACTTATAGGCTTTGAAAATTTCATTACGTAATATGATTAATCCTGCTTCAAGATCATATTCACTAAGAAATTTCTGAATAATCGCGGATTCAATTTTATTTGATTTTTCATTCAATAGGTTATCCTTATCATTAATAATTTTCACATTACTTAGAATTAGATGGTCTTTATACTGTTTTTTAGATTTTTTATATTCTTGAGTGTTTAAAATCTTGAAATCTATATCGAAAGTTTCACTAAAAGTGAAATTGAAAAAATTTATTAAATGAGGACTTAGGACTGCTAAATCATTTATGAAAATTATTTTTTTATTATTAAAACATCCTTCAAGGATGTAAGACAATGTCTTGATATTCACGTTGAGAGTAATTAAATAGATATCAATATTTTCTGCAGTGGTTTTAAGGGTTTCAATTTC
>CAZRIR010000308.1:0-3386 GCA_964600195.1 uncultured archaeon
AAAATCTTCATCGGGACCAAAATCAGGTATTTTACTACTTTCTTCAAGCACGTTTAATAGTGATTTTGTCAATCCTTCGATAGAAATGCGCCATGCTTCTTTTAGTGTGGATGTGTATTTTACAAAGTTTAATGTTGTAGCATAATTAAATATGCGCTCTAAAATCCAATCTTGACCATTTTCGAGTGCCTTTATGAGTGGTTGTAAATCATATAATCTCTTTCCATTAACCATATTCAATTCTCTTAAATTAGTTTCTTCCCCTCAAATCATAATCTTAACTGGATGTAAAACTGTTTTAATTAAGAGTTATGATTTCATGTAAGTTTTTATTTTGATTAAACTAGAAATGGAATCCTCTAAATTAATCTAATTATAAAATGAGAGAAATTATTTTTAAAATTATGTAAAAAAAAATAAATAATTTGGATTATTCCCGAACACCATAATACAAGTTAATCGTGAGTAATAAGAGTCCTTGTAATGTGAGTGTATAAAACATGGAATCATATAAGATTACTTCAAAATTGGCAGTATAAAGTGCCAAGGAAACAATTATACATCCTAATGTTACTATTGAGAGGATATTTTTTCCTTTCCGTTGCCACCAAGTAAGTTTTTCATCCATTAATTGCTCGATAATTTGATATCTAGACATGGATTGGAGATTCTGAATTTGTGCTATTTGGTGCTTAATTTTTTTCCGTTCGCTTCTAACTCCAAAACCTCTTAATATAGAACCAATCATGTATGCTCCAATTATTAAGATGAGATCCATTATCGTGCTTGTTGATTCGGGGAATACTTGCTTATATATGCTTAACATGATAGTGCATGCTAGCAAGAGTAATAATGTAATTCTTACAGAATATTTTGGTAAGTAAAGAGGTTTTAGGATTCTTTTTTTCTCAACACTATGTTTTTCGGGATTTTTCAATTCCTTAATAATTCTTTTGAGTCGATCTTCTCCAGGTCTTTCAGCTTCAAAATAAAAGGCAACAATGATGAAAATTGCATTGATAATCAAACCAGCTATCGAAATATTCATTAAAAGTAATTGGAGGGGGAAAGATACGATGGTTAATGTTATTACTGCTCGGACAGTTCCTCGTGGCATTCCAAGAGGCATTCCCTGAACTTTCCCATCAGGTCGGGTACGTTTATAAATGCACCATGCAATCAATACACCACATATTATGAATGTTATCATAGCTTGATCATTTTTTATTTTTTTATAATAAACTAAGGTTGAGATATATTTAGCAATTAATAGCTTAAATATAATATGGTAAATGTGAATGACTCTTAATAGGTGTTTATATTCTGTTAAAAACCAAATTTTTTACAAATTGATTCAAATTCCTTTTCTTGGGCTATCTCGGCAGAGTTTTTTTCATATGAGTCATCCTCTTGAGTCCAAACAAGATTTTTTAATTGATTATCAACCTTTTTCCCAAAATCCGTGATATAATAACTTTGAACGGAATTATATGCTTTAAATATACCTCTTTTCTTAAGATCGGCATAAAGAAGCATATCTTCGTCTTTTGAACAATTACCAGCATGGTGAATAATTTTCTTCTTAATTTTATTATTTGGATCAATTATTCTTTTATTATATGCTATTTCCTTATCATTTCTTATGTAAAACAAGAGTTCAAAAAGGGAATCTTTTCTCATCGTCTCATTCGTCGCCTCAATCATTTTAACAACATTTTTCCTTTCATTTTCTATAATTTCAGTTTCTTGAGCAGCTTTTCGAGCAAATATCAAGCATTCAAGTAATTTCTGTTCGTAATCAGGACAACCTTCTTCAGGTTCCATTTCTGCTACATGTTTCATTAGATTTTTTTTTCTCTTTTTTGCTTCTCTTATTTTTAATCTCAGATTATCAAT
The DNA here is from genome assembly GCA_964600195.1 of uncultured archaeon. Classification (GTDB taxonomy): domain Archaea; phylum Asgardarchaeota; class Lokiarchaeia; order Sigyniarchaeales; family SOKP01; genus FT1-020. The sequence continues at coordinate 1,897 of CAZRIR010000308.1, forward strand.
TTTTTCTTGATATTTCGCATAGAAATAATTTTCTAACTTATCAAGGTTGAAAATGTAGCTACTTTCCGCTTTTTGACATTTAATTAACTCCAATTCAAGAAGAGGCTGTATTTCATGATATTTCTTTTGAATATCACTCAAAAATATGGGGGATTCACGGGTTGCATCTTTAAAGTAGCTTATTAATTGTATGGTCTCCAAGCTATATTCTAAGATTTTTTTTTCCTCTTCATAAAATAATTGTACCATAAGATTACTACGTTAAACACATATTAAAATGAGATCACTATTTTTTTACATATTAATATTAACATCAACTTAAAAATAGCGTGAAGATACAAAAATATTTCATTATAGGTCAAATAATTCTTTTAAACAGTCAAATTCCTTTTCTTGAGCAATTTCTTCTTCAAGCTTTTCATAGTCCTCATCCTCCGACTCCCATTTGATTTCTTTTAGTTTTAAATCAACCCATTTCCCTAATTCCGTGATATAATAATTTTGAGCAGGAGAATATTCTTTAAAAAAACCTTTTTTTTTTAAAGTTTTAAAGAATTCCCGAGCATTTCCGGGCATGCAAGCTTCCGAAAATTGGAGGATCTTTTTTCGAACCAATCCTTTATCATCTTCCGTTCTCTTGTTAAAAATGATCTCCTTATCATTTCTTAGGTATAGTAAAAATTTATAGATTGGATCTTCTTTCATTTTATCTTGATAATTAGCGACCATCATGTTGAAGTCTTCTTTTTCTAATTCCATTTTATCCAAAGAATCTATCGATTTTCGTGCAAATTCAAGACAAATTTTTAATTTCTCATCGTAATCAAGGTCATCCTTTGAGGGTTCTAAATCTTCTGTTAATTTTATGAGCTTTGACTTGGCTCTCTTCCTTCTCCATATCTCATCCTTCAAGAAATCAATTTTTTCTTGATAGGCTTCATAAAAACAATTTTCCAAAAGATCAATATTAAAAACATAGCTTTTAACGGGTTCTAAAGCAATAATTAACTCATTTGCAAGAAGTGGTCTTATTTCCGCATAATTTCTATTGATAACACTTAAAAAAACAGGGGATTTTTCCGTCGACCTCTTGAAATAACTAATTAACTCTATATTTTTAATGCCCTTGTTGATTAATTCTACAGCTAATTGATCTATTGACACTTGCATTATTAGAAGAAGAAAAGAGGAGTTATAGAGTTTAGGTTTGTGATAATAATTTACCCTTTTATAATTTTCAGAAATCTTCATTCGTTCGTGTTATAGCACTAAACATTTTCTTATTGACTGAAAAGGCAGCTTTAACTTATATAAGAGATAACGAGATATAATTGGCTAAAATAAAATTATTTTCTGAGAAAAATGACATGTTAAAATTATCTTTTTTTAAAAAAATAAATCCGCGACATCATAAATATCTAATAATTTTTCAACGGTAAGACTAGCATTTGCTCGGATTTCCTCGATGGATTGATTTAACAGGGATTTTT
>CAZRIR010000309.1:0-1944 GCA_964600195.1 uncultured archaeon
GCAGACATCTTCCGAATTTCATTTGGACTTAGCAGTCCAAATTTTATTTTTTCTACTAATTTAGTTCTTGAAAATGTATAACTCATAAAAGAGGCTCCTCCATTATATACCTGAAAGATGTGAATTTTATGGGAAGATGATTATATCTAAAACCCATAAAAAAATAATTTTTATAAAAATAAGCACACACAGTAAAGTAAAAAATACTTTAAAAAATAAAAATTTTACGCTTTCATGAGGATATCGACCATTTAACAAAAATACATAACTCAAATGAAAAGTAAAGATTAAATGAATCTTAAGCACATTACAAAAATAAAAATGATGATCTCGCAAGTTTAGCTTGAAAGGATATTAAAAAATATTAAAATTTCACGTTTTAATAATGAAATCAAAATAATTAGCTCATGGAATGATAAAAATAAAAAAATTTAAAGAACTTGAGAAGTAATAAAATTTGGAATTCTAAACCATAGTCTTGATACTAAAAGAGTTTAATGTGATGTCATGTTAATAAAAACCATATGGAAAAAATAAGAAAGATTATTCAAAAAAAGTTAGTTCTTTTTTTAATCCAATTCATCATTTTAAGCATATTTATTATTATTTCAGGGTATAGTTTTAAAATTTCATTTGATTCGGGAATTACATTAGAGAGAAAGTTCATCATACAATTTTTAGCTAATTATATCATGTTTGAAAATGTATATCAATTATTTTTCATAGTTTTATCATGGTTAATTCCTATTTTGATTCCTATCTTTGTATTTAAAAAATACAAAAAAGTAATCATCATGAACTTGACAAGTTTTTTCTTTCCTAATTTCTTCTTCTATGTATTCTTAGCAAGATATTCTTTTAATTTTTATAATTCCAATCTTCCATTCCTTTTATCTAATACGATAATGCTAAGTTCTATCATCATATTAATATCCTTAGGCGGTACATTGATATTGAAAAAAGTTATAAAGACAGACAAAACCCTTTTTAATGAGAACTTGGACCTAAAAAAATTCAAAATCCTATACAAGTGTGCGAATTGTGGAACGGAGTTTAAATCAAAACCAAAATATTGCTATAATTGTTTAAATAAAATAATTGAAGACGACCAGATTAATGACTGATATCATGAAAAATACGTTAGATCCATTATTCAAACCTAAAAACGTTGCAATAGTCTTTGCCAGTGATAAACTGGACTATTTTGTTGATGGATTCAAAATTATGGGTTTCAACATGAAAAACTTATATTTAATAAATCCTAACAAGGAAGAATTATTTGGATTGAAATGTTATAAAAGCTTGAGTGATGTTCCTGTTGAGTCCCTTGATTTCATCATGCTTTCAGTAAGAAGAGAGAAGTTAATTGATACTCTTAGAGATATTCTTTCAGAGAAGAAGGTAAGATTCATACATATTTTTACAGCTGGTACGGGGGAGGCAGACGAGAAAGGTGAAAAAATTGAGAGAGAGATCAAATCATTATTAACCTCCAATCATTATCCAACTAGAATACTTGGACCTAATTGCATGGGAATATATTGTCCCTCTGGAGGGATTTCTTATTATCCCAACTTTCCCAAAGAAGAGGGTATTATTTCGCTTATTTTTCAATCAGGCGATCTCCATTCAAAATTTATCAAATTTGGATCTATAAGACACAACCTTAGATTTTCCCACGGCGTTAGCATTGGAAATTGTGTTGATCTTCAAGTTTCAGATTTTTTAAAATATTTCAATGATATTCCCGAAACAAAAATTATATGTGTATATATTGAAGGGTTTTCAAAGTTACATCCAAATGAAGGGAGAATATTGTTTAAAACCTTGAAAAATATGAAAAAACCTGTATTGTTAGTTAAAGGAGGGAAAACTTCAAGAGCTCAAACTGCCGCTGCTAGTCATACTGGAGCAATGGCTTCAAATCAGAGAATATGGAATGCC
>CAZRIR010000309.1:2044-3383 GCA_964600195.1 uncultured archaeon
GAAAAACTCAAAAAAATTTATCCAAAAATCATAGGAAGTTTATCAAATCCACTAGATTTGCCTTGGATCGTTTATACCAAGGAATACCTTGAAATTGCTAAAACAGCCATTACCGATAATATAGATTTGGTTATTATTGAATCAGATGCTTGGAGAGAAACGGATGATGGACGATTCATAAAGTATTATGATAATTTATTAAAAATTAAAGAACATGTTGAAACTTTAAATAAGATACTAATAATTACCTTACCTGAATACAAGAGTGAATCAAGAGAAAAATTTTATGAAAAATTGCTTGATGATGATTTTATAGTCTATCCTAATGTGGAAAGAGCATCTAAAGCATTTTTAGCTTTGTATGAATATGGAAAAAAAAGAATAAAACGATAAACAAGAGCAATTTATGAATTACGTTCGTAAAAAGTTTCCCAACATCTCAATATTTTATGATCCTAATATTTTGATTGATCATAAATAATGAATCTTTATATAGGAGAAGAGATAAATAATATTTAATTAAAAAAGATATTTTCATGCCCCTTTATACTTGGGAAATCAAGAAAAAATACTGTGGTTGTTATGATTAAATATCAGCAGAGTGAACTCTCATCCTTCGAGAAAGAAGATAATTATCAACATCTAACTATTTTTGAAAAAATAAAAATTGAAGATATATTGTTTAAGATACCTAAAAAATCAAAATAATGAGGAAAATTTAAGGTTTCAGTTAAAGTTTTAAAAAAGATAATTGTAAAAATTTCAATGTTTTCTTTTTGAAATTGCTCTTCCAGTATATCGTAATACTACGATAGTAGATACAATTCCACTAATTATTATTACTGAAATTAATATGAGATTATTGTTATTTGGTGGAGGAACAGTATTTTTTTCACTTTCAGATTCTTTTCCAACTGTTATATAATTTATTTTCGTCATATTATCGTTTTGTAAATCTTTATCGGATATCATTATGGATACGGTATAATTACCCTCAAGTGTATATACATGTGATGGATTTGGAACGTTAGAGGATTTATTATCTCCAAAATCCCATAGAAAGTTTATCGGGTCATTTCCAAATATCCCAAACAAAGTAAAAGTTACTACGTCCCCAACAGCAATATTTGTATTATCAGCAGTAAAATCAATATCTGGAATAAAGTCATATTCTTGCCATAAAATTAAAAGATTTTCACTCAATTTCACTTTCATCCGAGCATATTCCGTTTTACAATTTATGTCGGTTGTAATTTCATCTTTATCATCAAGATCAGCGAATAAAACTATTTTTTCAAACGGATAAGTTGCACCAATTACATCAGCATCATTTCCATAA
>CAZRIR010000310.1:0-3354 GCA_964600195.1 uncultured archaeon
AATTTATAGTTTTCTTTGCTATTTCTTGAATAATATTTTATATTTTAACCTATTTTAAATTAAATCTAACTCTTTTTTAGGGGAAGAGAATATCAAAAAATTGATCATATCAAATTGGAAAATCATAATAACAAGTTTTCATTTTATTGATCAATATATGAAAATAACAAATTAAGTGATTTTAATGGGTGTTTATAGCGATATTAAAAATAAATTGCCAATTCAATTCTCTATTTTTCAACTAATGGAAGTTTTGGGAACAGATGCAAACGAGGTTCGAAAAGTTAGAAATTTACTGAAACAATTTTATTTGGATGGTAATGTCAAGAGATTATCAAAAAATATGTATCAGAAAATGAATTAAGGAACATTTGCAGGTTTTAGTTTATATAATATAGTATATAAAAATAAGAAATTGAACTATTATTCCAAATAATGATTTATTTTTAACTGGGGAAAAATAAATTGAACAATATTCTGAAATGATTCCAAAATACCTATTCCATTTAATGCGCTAGTTTTGTTTAATGAAATCATTTTATAATCGTTTAACCCAAAATAACGATAATATTCATTTTCATCTATATTTTCTTTAATATCCAAATCTGATTTATTGAGAGATATTACTATTGGGATTTTATAAATTACATCTCCAAAATATCTTTTAAGCTCATCCCAGCTGTTTAGATTCCGTTCCAAGTATCTTTTTTGGGAATCAACAACAAAAATGATCCCATCAACTCCTTTCAATGTTGCGGGTCTAGTACTAGCATAGAAATCTTGTCCGGTGGCAGAATATAATAAGAATTTTGTATCCCAACTTGCTCCTTTAAATATTAGGACTCCAAAATCAAAAAATAAAGTCCTTCCAATAGTACTTTCTATCGATTCAAGTTGTTTTACCATACCAAAGTGAGAAAATAAAAATTTGATAGAAGTAGTCTTTCCTGACATTGCAGGACCATAATATACAATTTTTAAAAGAATTGTTTTATTTTCGTAGTCAAAAATCATATTTAATCATCAAACCCATAAACTAAGTATTTTTTCTTCAACATCAACTTTCTTACTTTCTTGAATTAATTCTGATAAGTCTTCACCCCATTCTTTATTAATGAAAGTCAAAATTCGATTTAATGGAGCAGAAACTACTTTATCCGTATAAACCTTCTCATAGTCTATAGTTTTTAAAAGTGTTCGATTTCCAATCTTTGCTTCAATTTTCAAATTATTCAATAGGGTTAATCTTGACAAAATAAATAAAGTTCTTTTTGAAGCAGAATAAAAATCCTGCAACTCTTTATTAAAAATATTTTTTTTTAATTCATTCTTCTCAACACCAAAATCGAGTAAGGTTTCAATAATATCACTTTCTATTTGTTTTGACTTCATTTTCTCTGACAAGACTCTTTGCATTCGTATGATTGAATGTTCAGTATCTTCGAAAATCTTTTTTAATAAGTTTTCTTCGAATGTTAGATTTAACATTTTTAGATCAATCCCTTCTAATTCAATTATAATATTGTCATATCTTAAAATAATGGATAACAAAATATTGATTTTTTTTTTAATATCATTTTCTAAAAGGTGAAAATCTTCAATTTTATCCGATCCAATATTCACTCCTATTATCCAGGAGTCAAAATTATCAAAATTTTTAAATGCTTTAGATGAAACCTCGCAAGGGCATCTAATATGGGTCCTCTGAATATTATAGTCACTTTCTTCACTTTGAACTAAATTATAGAACTCCTTTTCAGATATGAAATCTGTATAAAATACCATTTCCTTTCTGAAATGAACCAGCTCAGAAAGTTCAATAATAAAGTCATTTATTTTAGAAGAATTATTTCCAAATACTATGATGGGAATTCTATTTAGTAGACAATATAATATTAAAGCACTTTCTTTACTTTTCAATTGATCTAAAATTTGAAAGAAATTTATAATATTTCACCCTCTTATTTAATTACTAATTGACCTAATAGTTTCTTCACATCAAATTCTTTATGATTTTGGACTTTAGAGGCATTTTTTATCAGTGTGTCTATTTTCTTTGAAAATTGAGGAAGAATTAATCTTAATAAACCTAATTTTTGTCTGGCTTTTCTTATTTCTGCACTAAAAATTGAATTATTCAGTTTATTTATGAATTGAAAAGAATTTTCACAATCGAGAAGGATATTTTCTGCATTCATTTTTTTTAATAACCAAGCACACCTATTAGCGGTTTGCATGAGAGAATAACTCATGGCAGATATATTATCTAAATTGTGATTAATGCTAATTTCATTTTTTATTATATTAGAAATTATAAATCCACCATCAATAGTTACAAACGCATATTTTAAATCAGGAATAGTGAAGGCAAATTCATTCAGAACTTTTTTCAAAGATAATGAAGTTTCCTCTGAAAAACTCAAAGAATAAGTTGATAAATTTGAATTTAGATCGATTTCATCCTTTACATCAAAACCACTCAGCAATGATTGTTTTTTTTTTTCATTAAATTGAATAAGGGGAGGCTTGAATGTTTCTCCTGATGTAATTAAGGTAGATTTTATTTTTTTTAAACATTCATTAGTTTGTAAAAAAATCCCTCCCAAATTTACATTTGGATGGGCAGTAATAGCAATGAAGAATTCATTATTTTTATCAATAATTCCTTGTTGCTCTAATATTCGATTTAATGAATAATGAATTGGACTATTTAAAGGAGCTATCAAAATCTTTGCTTTCTTACCTTCAATTAGAATATATCTCAAGTCATTTGGATGCAAATGAATTCCTACATTAAATATTGCACTCGTTGCAGAACTAATGTTAAATATCTCTTCTTTTGAAAACCAAACTCCAGTCGATTGAATCGGATTTCCATCTCTTTGAGTAAGTACCGCATTCTCTACACCTTTAAGTTGCTTTATTTGATCAAGATGTATTTGTATTTTTTCTTTTAATATCATTTTATATTGGCTTTGGCTGTCATTTTTTAGATTGTAATGATTTTTTTTTTAAAAGAGATTTTTAAACTACGAAAAATTATGACTAATTAGGGGACTGAAGGATAGATAGAAAAATTTATAATATATCGTACCTTTATAATCTTACAACAAATCGCATCTTTACCGGTGTACACTCGGATTGCGGCATATTCCGTTAAATGATGGGTTGGTTCATTGATGCGGTATAAAAAATGTAGTTATAATATCTTATTATAACTGAAGAAAGTATAATTAAACCTCCTAAAACAAAAAATTAACCTTTAAGTTAAGCTCGACAGATAAAACTTCAAATAATTGTCAATTCCGGTTGATCCTGCCGGACCCGACTGCTATTTGGGTGAGGATAAGCCAT
>CAZRIR010000311.1:0-3348 GCA_964600195.1 uncultured archaeon
TTATTCTCTAAATACTTTAAAACTGAATGATGAGGCATTCCGTTTATTAACATGCTTATTGATTTTCGCCCTGTTTGCAAGTTTTCATAAGTACCTATGATGGAAACATTCTTCCCAAATACAGAAATGAGACAATCTGAAAATTTTTCAATGGATTTACGCATTTCCCCATTTCTACCAATTATTCTTCCCTTAATTCTTTTAATGCGATTTTCAGACTTACCAAGAATTTTCATTAGGTTAAAAATCTCAAGATCATACTCATCATCCATTAAGAGCATTGCCTTTTGGGGATTATATCCTTTATTGATTGCGGAAATTATTTTTTGCGCTGTTAAGACATTTAGAGGATCATAATTGACATTATTTAAATCAGGAATGACTTCACATTCTCCAGTCTTACTTTTAAGGTCAATTTTAACTCCAAGTTTATTTTCAATTTCTTCCTTAGTTTGACCATTTTTTCCAATAACAACCGCAATTCTCACTTTTTGAATTTTAAACAATGATGCTCTGATCCTTTAAAGAGAATATTCTTTTTTTAATATATTAAAAATTACAAATTTTTTATTTTTATTCTTTTATTGGTTTAAAACTTCATAATAAAAAGATTCGGGGTCAAGGTTAGTAAGGCCATATTTTAAAAAATAATTATATACGTTTTTAATATCTCTTACAAGATATATTTCTGCTTTCGGATGTTGTATTGAAACTGCCTGAGACATGTCTATTATCACGGGTTTTTGATTATGGTATAAAATATTAAATTCGCTTAAATCTCCATGAACTAATTTAGCTTTTTGATATAACGATTTGATAAAACTCAGAATTTCTCCAAAAGTAATTGAAATGTCATTGAATTGTTTTATATCTTTTAATTTTGGTGCGGGAATCGGACCAAATCCAATGTATTCCATGATTAATATATTGTTTTTGATATAAATTGGCTCGGGAACACTTAATCCTGCATTATGTGCTCTTTTTAAATTTTTAAATTCTTTACTTGCCCATAAATAGATGATTTTAGAAATATTATGGGGAATTTTCTTGAACCTAGGATCTCCTATGATATAATCTTTCATCCATTTAGAAGTATTGCTGTCGATTTTATAGATTTTTATAGCCACTTCTTTTCCCTGTCTATCATATGCTAAATATACATTTGCTTCTTTTCCCGCGGAGATTACTCCCTTTATGCTCTCTAATGGACCATTAGTTATGAGTTTATTAAGCAATCTAATTGTCCGTTCATCGAAAACGGATTCTATTGCCGCTCTTTTTTTTGAATCATCAATTTTTCTGATTCGCTTTTTATCAATACTTTCTTTTTGAAGGTCGTCTATGTTTGTTTTTAGTTTTTGCTCAATAGGCTCTTGAAAAAGTTCTTCATCTCTGTCATCATCTTCAATTTCATCATAATTATCTGCATTATTTTGACCCATTTAATCACCCTCATCCTTATTTTTTACGATTATGTTTTTATTAAAGAAGAATTGATATTCTTTCGTTAATCTTGAGCCCTCCTGATTTCTAAGCTGAATTTTATTTTTAAAAATATTTTCAACGATAAATTCTTCATCATCAATCAAAATTTTATCATTTCTGCTAAATGGCATGAATTTTATCAACGTTTTTTGTCTATAGATATTTTTTCCTCTTTGAATGTCACGACCTACTAGTTTTTTAGTCCTTTTTAATAAAAAATGATAGTTTCCTTTTAAAATCCTAATAATATAATTCATCAATTCATTTGTACTTAAATAGAGGTCTATGCCATATTTTGCATCAACCGTTTTTGTAATATACTGTCTGTGGTCTTCATCGAATTTATTTTCAACATATTCAAATATAAAATCTAAAACTTCCTTTATTAAGGGGAATTGGTCCTCACTTTTTACTCTTAATTGCATGATGGATATGAAATACGTTCCACCCCTTATGTTTGTACAATTTTTACATAGTTCATAATTGATATGAACGGATAATTGATGTTCATGGTTGATTTTTTCATCATTTATTACGTATCCTTTAATTTTGATATTTAAAGATGTTAATAAATCCTTGGAGGAATACGTCAAGCTTTTTTCATCAAAATCGACTAAAAAGTCAAGATTTTTTTTTTTAGAAAGTGGTTTTAATAAAAATTTATTCAAGACTTCTTCAATTATTGAAAAAATCTCATTATATTCAGGATTAAACCATTCCTCTTTTACAGCATAACTTCCACAATCAATACAAGTTCTAAACGTGAATTTCTCGGGTAAATCGAAAAGAACATTTTCTTTTAAAAAACAATCAAGGCACATTCCAAAATGAGGTGCATTTTTATCTAAATCCTTCCCACAAATAGCACAAAATCTATGAACCATTTTTAAAACATCATTTTAATTGCCATAGGAACGCCATTTATCACTTGAACTCCATCTTTAGAGAGTAATTTGCAATTTATGGCGTGATTTATTATATTCTCCCCTACGATATTAAAGTTTGTAGCGTTGCTTAAAATCTCAATAGCTTCCTCTAAATATACTAATTCTCCACCAAAAAATTGCTCAGAAATCTCAATCCTTAAGTTACCTTCCTTAAATATTTTTGATAATAGCGATTCATCACAACAAGCGACACAATCCATTTCATTCCTAACATGTAATTTTATGTATACTTTCATATTTAAGAAATTTTAATTTTAAATTTATTTCTCTTTAATTTCTTCTCTTGCACCACATGCTCCACATTTGAGGAACAATTTTTTTCCCTCTCTTTGTATTTCTGTATCTGGTTTATTACAAATATTGCAAAGTACGTATGTTTTAGTATAATTTTCAATTAGCCTATTAATAACTTGTTCTTTATAGGGAGATTTTAAAAATAGTTGTTGACCTCGAATTTCTCCAAATGTTCCGGCCTTTTTTAAGAAAATCGTTAAAAAATGATTTTTATCCCTGTTAAGCGTGTTTATGATCTTATTAAAATTAGTGATATATGTATTTTTACTTTCAAACCGGAGTTCTGCTTTAGGAATTTCAAATCTTTTTGATTTCTTCACGTTCTCAGGTATTTTTTCATATGCCTTGTCAAGTAATTCATCATAATTATATAGATCCATGACCATTCAACATTATTTTTTTCTTAAGAAATATAACCTTTTTTAGAATTAATTTTTTATTATTTTTAGTTATAAGAAAGAATTATTAAAGGTTAAAATGTCTGGAAGATATTCTCTTCAGATTGATATATTTTTGATTCCATTTCTAAATCTCTTATATAATCATTCAATATTTCATCTGAAAGTTTTAATTTTTGTTTCAAATCCTTAAAGCTTATTCCCTGTTGGTGTTGATCAATTAA
>CAZRIR010000312.1:0-3343 GCA_964600195.1 uncultured archaeon
TTGGAAGTACCTAATAAGGCTGCTGACATTGCTGCGATCATTCTTGCATTAGTTTCCTTAGGTAATGAGGATGCTACGATTAAACCGTTCGTTCTAATAACTGCTGTTCCGATAATGTCAGATACCCTACTTTCAAGATCTTCAAGGTGTTGATTTATTTTTTCTATATAACTCATGATCCTTTATTTTAATAATTAGTCTAAATAAGTATCTGATTTACATAACATATCAAATAAAGTATGATTATTAATAAGAATCAAACATAATATTAAGTTTTCTAAGTAATTAGATTATTTAAAAATAAATTTTTTTTTTAATATTTACAGGATAAATAATAATTTTTTATATCATTAACTATTTTAATAATAGAATGAAAATAGTCTAATTCCTCTGTGAATGAACTGGTGCTGGAATTCTCCCTCGTCTATTGATGAAATTCTTGCAAGATGTTTTTTTAATCGGTATCACTATTGATTTTCCTAAAAGTCCACCAAATTCGACCTCATCCCCAACATCCTTACCAATTACTGGAATTAAGCGGACTCCCGTGGTCTTATTGTTGATCATTCCAATAGCTGCCTCATCAGCAATAATTCCAGAGATAGTGGTGGGGGTGGTATCACCGGGAATGCAAATCATGTCCAAGCCAACTGAGCAAACAGAAGTCATTGCTTCTAATTTTTCAATCGTTAATATCCCTTTTTTTACAGCTTCTGTCATGACTAAATCCTCACTTACTGGAATGAATGCTCCTGAAAGACCACCAACATAAGACGAGGCCATAAGTCCTCCTTTTTTTACGGCATCCGTGAGAAGTGCTAATGCGGCAGTAGTTCCAGGACCTCCTGAAGTATCTAATCCCATATCTTCGAGAATTCCTGCAACACTGTCATATGGACGGTTGGTAGGTGCTAAAGATAAATCTACTATACCAAAAGGGATCTTCATTCTCCTTGCTGCTTCTTGAGCCACGAGTTGACCCATTCTCGTAATTTTAAATGCTGTCTTTTTTATTGATTCTGCAAGTGTCTCAAAATCCTCTTTTTTTAAATGTTGCACGACATTTCTTACAACTCCTGGTCCAGAAATCCCTACATTAATACAACATTCAGGCTCTCCTATGCCATGAAAACCACCCGCCATGAATGGATTATCTTCGACTGCATTTGAGAAAACCAAAAGTTTTGCACAACCTATTGAATTATTTTCTGCGGTATTTTGTGCAATCTGGCAGATTTTTTCACCCATGATCTTTACCGCATTCATGTTCATTCCGGATCTCGTCGATGCTACATTTACAGAACTACATACCCTTTCAGTAGAAGACAAGATCTTTGGGAGACTCTGAATCACACAATAATCTGCTTTTGTAAATCCTTTATGAACTAATGCTGAAAAACCACCAATAAAGTCGACTTTCACTTTTTTAGCAGCATTATCCAATGATTTCGCTATCGCTAAAGAACATTCTAATATCTGGTCGCTTATTGGAAGAAAATAATCTATATCTTCATTTTTCAATGGTTCATTAAAGCGATTAATTTCATTCAATGAGATTTCTTTGATGATTTTTAATCCCCCTATTATTAGAGATATGGGGGTGACTGTAATACGACGGTTAATTATAGGGATTCCATAATCTTCTTCAATCGAGGTTGCTACATCGAAAAGATCTTCTGCTAAAGAAATAATTTTATTTTCAATATTTTGTTGCAAAATTTCTAAAGATTTGTCAACACAATCTAATAAATTAATACCTAACGTGATCGTCCGCACATCTAAGCCTTGCTCTTTAATCATTCGTTTCGTTTCTAAAATTTCATCTACAGTAAATGGCATTTATAACCCTCTTTTTTAAACTATAAATATATTGGATAAACAACTTAAATTCGATGCATTGCTTTAAAGACATCTTCATGCTGAATACTCACGAATACGCCAATCTTATCTCCTTCCTTTTTTAATTGTTCAGCCACGTCTTTTAAAGTAACTTCAGTTTGCTCAAAATCTACAACCATTATCATGGTAAAGAATTCTCCAGCATAAGACTGGGAAATATCAGTAATATTCACTTTATTATCTGCTAATACGGTTGAAACTCCCGCGACAATTCCTGGTTTATCCATTCCAATTACACTAACAACTGCTTTCATAATATTATAATTTAATTTGTACGTTTTATTAATGTTATCTAAGAATCTACTATCAATTTTAAAATATTTTGAATTTTATTTCAATTTTTAAGTTATAGACTATTTATTGTTAAAAAATCCTTTTATTTATTTATAACGCATTAATTAATTTAGCATAAAAATATTATATTTTTCACTATTCTTTATGATTCGATGTAGATAACATTATTTCATTTTAGCAATCCTAAATTATTTTTTGCGTTATAAATATATTAAAAAATGCAATAGTACTATATAATAAGGGTGATGATATAAAATATCAGATGGACATTATGAGATATATCTTATTACATAAATTTGTAGATTCTTCATATAAAGTTTTAAGGTTAAGGTTAAATTTTAGGTTTTTGAAGTCATTTTTACGAGTTTTTTAGGACTATCTGAAATTTCTACTCTAATTTGAAGTTTCTTTATTCCAGGTTTAGGAAGAGGAATAATATTGTTATTTAATTTTTCATCATTAACATATATAGTAGAATAATTTCCATCTGTGATTCTTTTAACTTTAATAACATACAATACACCTCTAAATTCACGAGTTACCGTAAAATTGGACCATTGTTTTGGAATAACGGGTGAAATTTTTAATCCGTCATAAGTTGGTTGTATACCAAGAATCCAATTGGTAAGTGCAATATAATTCCATGAAGCGGTTCCTGTTAGCCATGAGTTTTTTGCTTCACCAAAATTTGGCGCATCTTTACCAGCAATCATTTGGGAATACACATAAGGTTCACATCGATGTATTTCACTAATATCTTCCCTTGCAGAGGGATTAATTCTTAGATAATAATCAAAAGCATTATCTCCATTCCCCATTATAGCTTCTGCAATCATGATCCATGGATTAGGATGACAAAATATGCTCCCATTTTCTTTAAAACCTGGTGGATATGAGGAAATTTCCCCCAAATTTAAATAATATTGTGTATAAGGTGGTTTGAGAAGCAAAATTCCATGTGGCGTCGCTAAATATTTTTTAACCGAAGCTAATGCCTTCATAGCTATTCCATTATTAATTCCAACTCCTGCCATTATACAAAAGCCTTGTGGTTCAATATAGATCTTTCCTTCTTCACAAAGATTAGATCCTATCTTTTCCCCTCGAGGATCATATGCTCTTAGAAACCATTCTCCATCCCATCCAAATT
>CAZRIR010000313.1:0-3334 GCA_964600195.1 uncultured archaeon
TCAACTAGATTACATAGTTCATAAGATTCTAAAGTTTGTTCACCACATGGATTAGTACCCAAAGCATTTTTATCTTTGTGATCTGGAGGGTCGCCCATCCTCGAATAAGATTTTGCATTAGATAACCAAAATATTCCCGGTTCCCCATTTTTGGCTATTTGTTCTGCTACAAATTTGTAATCCATTCCATTTTTAGCAATGATACTATTATTACTAACCCACCTATGCGAATATAACTTCATTTCATCTTGTTTGCTTAAAATAAAATCTTTATCATCAAGAGAACCTAATGCTATTTCAGCACTTCTTCTTATTCCTCCGGCTACTACACATATTCCAATTTGGTTCATTATATCTAAAATGTTAATTGAAGTTAGCATTTTATTCATAGTACTACTGAGAATTTTTTCGATATTTATCAACATTTTCTTTAGCGGTTTTGAACCTGGAGCAACTCCACCAAAACTTCTTAAAGGTTCACCAGCCGGTCGGATTAAAGAAAAATCAAATTTAGGAAGCTTATCTCCATAAAAATAAGCATTTAATAGATAATTTAAGGCTTTAATCCATCCTTCTCTCGTATCTGGTATTTTATAATAAAAATTTCCTTTAGTTTCTTTAATTCTAATCTTTTCTGATCCTCTGGTATCAAAACCTACCCCAACTCCATGCATTAATGCATCCATCAAAAATATAAAAGGTTTAGAAGGAGTTTTATCAAGATCTTTAGTAGATACAAATCCACAATTATTTAAAGCCATTGATCCGTGAGTTAACATAAAATTCGTTCCCATTATCCATAAACCTCTTCCAGGAGGAAGCATTTTAAAATTCCAAATTTTATCATACATTATTTGTGCGTATTTATTTACTTTTTCGGCACTCCAATATTTTTTTATTTTCATACAGTGATTTTTTTGTAACGTAAAGCAACCTTCTACCACTCTTTTTATAGTCTCCCAAAATTCTTCTTTTCGATTTTCTTTTTCAATATATCTTGAATATGTACGTTTATATGTAAAAAAACCTAAGGGACCCCATTTTGGTTGTTTATTTCTATATTTATCTAAAAATTTATCATCTAATCTGAATAATTTTTTGAAATTTGTCTTGGAATCTAATTTTGAGTTCATTTCATTCATATATTTAATTTTTATTCAATTTAAATAAATATTAAGCAAGTGTAACATGTCTAATTTTTGGTTTATTATTTTCAATAATTAATAAAATTAGAGATAAATTTCAGTATCCATTTATTTTTTTTAAAAATATAATTTCATTTAAATTAAAAAATTATTGCTAAATTTCTAATTTATTAATTATATTTTTCAGCTTAGTTGCTGATTTTATAAATTCTTTTTCTTCCTGTTTATTTAATTCTATTTTTAGAACTCTAGATATTCCGCTTCTATTAATAACTGAAGGAATACTGAGAAATAGATCATTAACACCATAAAAATCTTGAATTAGAGTGGAAACTGGGAGGATGGTATTTTCATTATTAACAATTGCTTTTGTAATTATAGCTAAATCTAAACCTATTCCATATGATGTTTCACCTTTTTTTTCGATTATTTTGTATGCTGAATTTCTCACTTCTTCAAAAATTGAATTGAGATCTTCATTGTATGATTGAATATCATCATTTTGAAATATTTTACAATATTCCTTAATAATTGAACCACCAACTAATGCACTACTCCATACAGGGAATTCTGAATCACCATGTTCACCCAAAATATATGCATGTACGTTTTTTGCATTCACATTACAATATTTTGATAATGAATATCTAAACCTTGCTGTATCTAAAGAAGTGCCAGATCCTAAGACCTCATTTGAATTTTTATTGGAAATTTTATAAGTAACATACGACATGATATCCACAGGATTAGACACAACTAAATAAATTGCATTAGGTTCAATAGAATAAATCTTAGGAATAATTTTCTTATATAATTTGACATTATTTTCTAAAAGTTCTATCCTATTTTCACCTGGTTTTTGTTTGGAGCCCACAGTAATTACAATTAAATCAGAATTTTTAATATCTTCATAATCTCCAGCAATAATGTTTATAGGAGATGTATAAGGTGCTGTATGAGATAGATCTAAAACTTCACCTTCTAATCGATCTTTATCTATATCTACTAAAACAAGTTCTCTGACAATCCCTTTAATTATTAATGCATAAGCATATCGCATTCCTACATTGCCGCATCCTATAACGGATATTTTTGGATTTGAATCTGTCAATTTAAATTTTTATTTGCTTTTTTCTACTTTCTTTTCATTTGATTATATTTATAAAGATTAGGCTTAATATTTCTAGATTTTTATAAAATTTTATAGTTTTTGCTAAAAATATTAGAAAAATTTCTATCAAAAATCATTATTGATATAATTGTGAATATTTATTTGCTTCTTTTGCTTCTCCCAATTGATTTTTATGATAATGATGAGCTTTATCAGCCAGATCTAACACTCTATTTTTAATTTCTTTATCTCTCTCAATTAAATCATCAGTATCAATTTTTAGGTCATAGAGCATGTTTAGTTTTTTTATTATTTCTGCTGTACCTTCAGGATTAAGATATTGATATACATAAGTTATAAGTGAAAATGCATTTATCTTATGCATTAATGCACGGTTATATAACGTTGCTTCTTGACTAGATAAAATACCATTCTCTAATTCATCTAAATCATAAAATTATTCTTTTACTCAATTGAATTCTAATCTATTTATTTTACAAATAATATAAATTAATAATGCTCTTACATTTAATTATCTAAATATATTTCATTGAAATTCTCAATGAAGAATTGTGAAAATCATGAATTTGAAAAATTTTTCTTCTAAAATGCCTAAAAATGAAATAAAAACCATAATCTTTGATCTTGGAGGAGTATATTTCACGTCAGGTACTCACTTAACTTTAATTAAATTGAATGAAAAATATCATATCAATGATTGGGAGTCTCTTGTCTCATTTTTCAATAGTGATCCTGATACTGAAGGGGGACTACTTCGATTGGGACTAATTTCAATGGATGATTTCGAGAGAAATTTTTTTTCAAAATTTAAAATTAACGAAAATGATCAACGAGTAATAAGAAAGATTTGGTTTTCTAATTATATTCCTTATTATAAAATGACCAAGATTATTGAAATGTTGAATAAAAAATATAGATTAGTTGCATTTAGTGGAAATATTCAAGAAAGAATTGAATTCCTTGAATCCCGATATAATTTTCTAAATTTTTTTCATGAGAAATTATTTAGTTTTGAATATAATTTATCAAAAGAGAATCCCGAATTCTATGAAATATT
>CAZRIR010000314.1:0-3333 GCA_964600195.1 uncultured archaeon
TCCCCAATAGTGATTTCATCCTTTATCAAGTCTTCCAATACAGAATAATCACCTATCAAGCTTCTTGAAGTTATAATTTTATTCAAGTGAGCTCCATCTCCAATCACGGATTCTGAAATGAGACATTTATGTAAATGAACATCATCTCCTAAAGAAACGTTAGGTCCTACAACTGAATTGGTTATTTCAACATTTTCTCCAATATATACAGGCTGAACAATCCTTGAATCTATAATATTTCCACTTTGAATTAATTCCTCTATTCGAGGTTCTTGATTTTTCATTTCTGAAAGCAAGTATTGATTTCCCTTCAATAATCCTTCTGGTCTTCCAAAATCTAAAACTTCTTCTTTCATTTCATTTATTGCAATCCTCTTGCCTTCCCTAATTAGCTGATCTAAAACCGGAGTAAATCCATGCTCTTCACCATTTTTCAGTTCAATTTTACTTTGTTTCTCCAATAGATCGATGAGATGTGGAACAACTGATTTACTTAAAATGTATGCCCCACATACACCATAATCTGAAATTAACTCTTTGGGTTTTTCAATTATTTGAGTAATATATCTTTTTTCATCATCTAATAATGTAATTCCATAAAATTCGGGATTTTGAACTTTTTTTACGTTAATAACCCCATCAAAATCAGCCTGATGATATTTTAGCATAAGTGAGGAGTAATCTTCCATCGGTAGCATGTCACTCAATAATATAAAACAATCATCACCGTTTACCAAATCTTTAGCGAGTAAAATCGCATCCCCTAAACCAGAGAAATAGGGAGTGTCTGCTTCGTACCCCAATGGGAGTTGATCTCTAAATTCTAAATGAAAATAATCGGAATAATGTTGTTCAAGATAATTCCTTATCTGTCGTTTTTTATAGCCCACGATAAAACAGATAGTAGTTCCTTTAGGAAATGTCTTTTTTAATTTAATCAAGATGTGATCAATGATTTTCATGCCAGCAATTTTTATAAAAGTCCTAGGTTTTGAATACGTAAAAGGTTGAAGTCTTTTACCGACACCAGCAATAGGACAGACAATCCACATAATAAATAATATAACAATGACTCATTAAAAAGAATTTGCATTACTTTCCTTCTAATATTCTATTTAAAATCTCATAATATCTGGCTTCAGTTAACTTTTTTCGAATACTAATCTTCAATTTTTTAAGATAATACCGATCTGAATTATCAAGTCTTTTTGCATTTATTTTTTTATAAAATATCATCCGATACTTATCATCAAGAATATCTGGAGGGATGGTTTTATAAAGTTCTTTTAATTCAGATTTATCTAAGCTATTATTTTTATCATTTTCTAAATTTAAAAGTTCATAGAGATTCCTAATCCAAACTTCTATTTTTTGGATATCGCCCTTTAAATAATGCCGGTTATTTAACCAATCCTTAAATTTGATGACTTGTTCAAAAAAATTTCCAGAATTTTCATTGCGGGTGGGAATCTTCTCATTTAAAATCTCACGGATTTGTTTTTTCTTTAAATTTTCCTTTTCTTCGATGGTTAACGATTGAAATTTTTGATCCCTCCGCTTTTTCTTGTGTTCCATTTTGTCATCCATTAGCCATTTATCAATTGACATTCTTTCTCAAAAAAAAAATAACTAGATTCCTTTTTTTATTTCTTGTTAATATTTTGATAAAGTTAAGACGACACCTTTATTATTGAAAATATTAAAGTCAAGAGTCAAACGATTTTTAATAATATCAGAGTAAATATTCATTTTAATCACATTTTCCCCTAAACAAAAATAACCGAATAAGAGAATACGGCGGATAGATTTAAAATTTTATAATTTTGAAAAAATGATATTGCACTTTTCAACCATATTCATTTAAATACCAACTTATCAATTACTAATATAACTTTAGAAGATTTTGATTTCATGAAATATCATGATCTAAAGTTTTCTCCCATACCAAAAGACATTCAAAAGGCGAAAATGAAATCGGATAAGGAGAAATAGAGGGCAACAGACATTAAGGTCTGACATACCCCCGCCCTTAATTGGGGGTATTTTTTTCTTGTTTCAGTTATCATTTGATCAGATAAGAGCATTTATACTTTTATATTTATTTTTAGATTGTCCTGGAGTGTTTTCTTTCCTATTTTCATCAACTATGAGAACTCCTTTATCATATTTTAAAATTAACTGAGCCTTATAGACGTTAATTTTTATTACATCAACTTTAGGTATCTTGCATAAATTCTTTTTCCATTGTTGGTTTTGAAATATATAATATTCAAAGTTGATATATTTCTTCTTAGTTGATATCAAACAATCAATATCGGCTCTTCCACCAATTTTTAAAGTCTTATTTGTTCCGAAATCTCTAAAATGAGTTTCACAGATAATTTTCTGACTTGTTAATGACATGAATAATAATCTTCATCAAAATATAAAATGTAGTAAATTTCCTAGAGAAATTATAATTTGTAAAACTTCAAGAATTCAATGACAAATGTTGGTAAAAATGGAAACTTTTATTTGATTTTTTAAATTAAATAGAAAAAATCTAAACATACAAATCAATTGAAATAAAGATGAAAAAACAAAACATTGTGCAAAATATATTACTTCTAACTATATTATTTTTTTGTCTGTATGCAATTCTCAATTTTAATTCGATCAACTACTATACACCCTATATTCAAACCTCTTTTGATCAAAATCTAAAGACTTCTAGTAGTTCTTGGATAAACCCTGTCGTAATTTCAGACAATCAAAATGGTTCTTCTGATTGGAATTCGGAAGATAGTTCACAATCAGAAATTTTCGTAGATTCATCCGGAAATATACATATTGTATGGTGTGATTATACGAATTTAGAAGGATGTGGTACTGACCAAGATATATTTTATACAAAATATTCTTCTAATACGAAATTATGGTCCCTACCAACCGTGATTTCTGATAATGAAACAAATTGGAATACAGGAAACAGTTATAGCCCGTCAATTGCAGTGGACACATCAGGTAATGTCCATATTGTTTGGAATGATAACACTAATCTGAATGGATGTGGTACTGATTCTGATATATTTTATGTAAATTATACTGCTGCTACCGAAAAATGGTCTTCACCTACCGTGATTTCTGATAATGAAACAAATTGGAATACAGGAAACAGTTATAACCCGTCAATTGCAGTGGACACATCTGGTAATGTCCATGTTGTTTGGGAGGATGAAACGGATCTGAGTGGATGTGGTACTGATTCTGATATATTTTATGTAAATTATACTACTATTACCGAACAATGGTCTACACCTTCTGTGATTTCTGATAATGAAACAAATTGGAATA
>CAZRIR010000315.1:0-3331 GCA_964600195.1 uncultured archaeon
GCTATAGATAATAGCACGCAAGTCTTAGAATTAGAAAATACCATCGCGCTTTTAGAAGAAGAAGTTGCAAAATACAAAAAAAAGGCACAAGATGGTGTAAAACTTGCCGAAAAATTAATGGAAGAATTAAAGAAAAAACATTAATTGACTGTAAAAGAACATCAATATTTTTTTTTACTCTCACTAGTCATCAATCAAAAATTTCTCAAATAATTAAATTTCCTGATATTCAATTGAGATAAAACGCATTTAGCATATCCCGGAAATTTTATCTATCTACAATGAAATAATCCAATAATCCCTCAAGGATCTCATTTGCATCACCGATAATACAATAATCTGCAACTCTAAAGATTGGAGCATTAGGATCTTTATTTATGGCAATAATGGTCTTTGAATCGGTAATTCCAACAACGTGTTGAATTGCCCCAGAAATACCAAATGCAATGTATAAATCAGAAAAGATGGATTCTCCACTGATTCCTATTTGTAGATGTTCTGGCATCCATCCGTCGAGTATTGGTCGTCGAGTACCTCCTACTTGACCATTAGTCAATCTTGCCAGTTCATACAATTTATTGAAATTATCCTTGGTGACCAGTCCATGTCCACCTCCTAATACGAATTTTGAGTCTGATAAGGTAGACGTGGGTTTATCCTTCCGAGTTGGAGTACCTATTATTTTTATTTTATTTGGACTTTTATCACAATTAAATTCCTTTTTAATCCTCTGAATGTTTTTCCTTTTTACAGTCTTTTGTTTAAATGTTCCCATAGTTATCGTGCACATTTGAGGCCTGGTATTTGGACAAATAATTTTAACGTGTATGTTACCTCCGTATGCGGGTTTATCTGTCAATAAAAGGTTGTCTCCATACTCATCACTGAGTTCTAAATTTAAAACATCACTCACTAAACCCGTCTTACAACGGTATGCAATGCGAGCGGCTAATGCATTTCCAACCTCCGTTGATGGAAACAAGAAAATTGATGGTTTATACTCCTTTACGAGATCATGTACAAGATTTGTAAAAATCCTCTCATGATAATGTTTTAAGTCAAGATGGCTCATGTAGATTATTTCATCAACACCATGTTCTTCAATCAGGGGTAAGTATTGTTCTGCATCAAGTGCTAGTACGAGTGCTACTAATTTTTGATTTAACTTGTCGGCAAGTTCCCTTCCTTTTCCGAGTATTTCTAAAGCGCAATCATGAACCTTAACATGATCCTTAATTTCTGTAAATACCCACACGTTTTTGAATTCATTTAAATTCTTCATTTTTCCCCGACCCATATTTTTTCGATTCCATGTTCCTGTATGATATCTAAGATTTTTTGTATCTTATCACTAGTTGTTCCTTCTATGACTTCATTTTTCCTTTGAAGAGAGATTTTTGCTGTTTTTACCACCTTAGTTGGTGATTTATTACAACCATCAATGAAATTTGGACAATTCAAAGCATTAAAGTCCATTTTTATTATTTTTTTCTCAAATGCTTTCTTGATTCCTAACAGTGAAAGATGCCTTGGTTCATTAAAATGTTTTCGAACCCTCAATAAAATGGGTAATTCAACTTGTATGTTCTGCGATTCATGACCGAAATTCCTTTGACATTCAACGAATCCATTTTTTAATTCAATTGAAAAAATATCTGTAATCAATGGAATGTCGAGTGCTTCTGATAATTGATAAGGGACTTGACCCGTGCTTGAATCAGATGTTTGACTTCCAGTTATAATTATATCATAATCCTTTATTTTATCGAAGACTTCTTTCAACACCAAAGTAGTCTGGAAAGTATCTGAATAAGCAAAGATCTGGTCACATACATGAATTGCATCATCTATGCCCATTGCTAAGCATTCTCTTAATGAAATTTCTGCTTGAGGTGGGCCCATTGTCACTGCCGTGATGTTCCCACCATATTTTTCTTTTAATCCGAGGCCTAGTTCCAATGCATACAAGTCATCTGGATTAATTATTGTTTCAATTCCTTCTCGAATTAATGCTCCTGTTTTTTTATCTATTTCAAGATTATGCGTGCTTGGTACTTGCTTTATTAATACAAAAATATTTACCATTTACATGTTTCCTCTTAGAATTTGTTGTGAAATGATTATCTTCATTATTTCCGTGGTTCCCTCATAAATTTCGCATGCTTTTGCATCACGATAAAAACGTTCAAGGGGTAAATCTTTCATATAACCATAACCACCGTGAATCTGAATGGCTTCTTGAGTAATTTCTCTTGCTATTTTACTTGAATAATACTTGCTCATCGCAACTTCTTTAGAGATATTTTTGCTTATATTTCTCATTGCGGCAACTTTATAAACTAATAGGCGAGCAGTTTCTAATTTTGTTGCCATTTCAGCCAATTTAAATGATATGCCTTGAAAAGATGATATTGGTTTATTGAATTGAATTCTTTCTTTTGAATATTTAACGGAATGTTCATACGCGGCTTGGGCAATTCCTAAAGCTTGTGCTGCAATGCCTAACCTTCCAACATCCAAAGTTTGCATTGCAATTTTAAAACCATCAGATAAAGGTCCAAGGATATTTTCTTCTGGAATAAACACATCCTTGAAATAAATACTTGTAGTACTTGAACCTCTCATTCCCATTTTCTCCTCTATTTTACCGATCTCATATCCTTCCATGTTTTTATCAAGTATGAACGCAGCCATTCCTTCTTTTCCATTTTTTGTTTTATATCGAGAGATCACGATAAGTATAGATGCAATTCCACCATTTGTTACAAAGATTTTTGAGCCATTTAATAAAAACCCTTTGTCAATTTGTTTTGCTAAACAATTTATTCTTCTCACATCTGAACCAGCATTTGGTTCTGTCATGGCAAATCCCGCAATTTTTTTTCCAATCGCTAGATCAGGTAAGTATTTTTCTTTTTGGATTATAGTTCCCCATTTTATTAAAGGATAAACACCAAGAGAATTATGAGCACTAACGTTTAGACCCGTGGACGCACAAGCTCGTGAAATTTCTTCAATAGTTATTGCATAGCTTAATGAATCCAATTGAGCACCTCCATATTTTTCAGGAATTTCTATACCCCACGCATTTATTTTTGCCAGTTCCTTGGCAGTTTCCCAACTAAAAATTGCGTCTCTGTCAACGGTGGGTGCCATGGGTATTAAAATATTTTCAGCAAATTTTCTGATACCATTTCTTAGCAATATCATTTGGTCATTTGATTCAACATTAAAAACGGTAGAAAAATATTGAGCTTTTTCTTGGTCAAATTCATTTAAATTGGATTTAGGTTTCATTCCTTCCTGGGTACTTTCATTTATTGTTGCCATA
>CAZRIR010000316.1:0-3324 GCA_964600195.1 uncultured archaeon
CATTGGAAACTTCAAATATTCTATTGAAGAAAGTTCCAGAATCAATTGGAGAATTAAAAAACCTTAAACATTTGGATTTATATCAAAATGAATTAACCGAAGTTCCCGACCAAATCTGTAAGCTTGAAAAGCTCCAGACTCTAGATCTTGGAAGAAATATAATTCCATCAATACCAGATTGTGTAAGAAATCTCAAGCATTTAAATCTTAAATGGGACTCTTTATAAAATATCAAGAAAATCTCAACCTCGAGAAACTTAATATCAATAAATCATGATGAGGGGAGATAATGAACCGATTAGATAAAGAAAAGAAAAAAAAAGTTTAAAAATAAAAATAAAGACTCAAAAAAATTCTTCAAGCATTGCATTGATTTCCCTATCCGAGAGCGGGTAAAAAAACCACCAATCCAAAGCCCTCAATTTCTCACTCACATAATCCGCATCAATGATTACACCGGGATGAACATATTTGGAGATAATACTTACATAAAAACCATATATCTCCCTGTTGATGTTGGCAGGGTCGAATTCAAGGATGTAATTTTCATTATATACAATACACTTGAAATTTAATTTACTGATGTCGATATTTGGATTAGTCTTAGCCTCTTTTTCTAGCATGTATAACAATGCTCGATAATATGAATATAATTGGGGAAGCAAGCTAAAGAAATGATATCGTAAAGCACCATTCAAGTCACAATGATATCGATAGGAAGGCTTATAATCCGCGATGACAATAGTATTTTTTCCCTCATGCAACACTCCTAACAAGTTATCGAGTTGATGTAGCGGGAACATTTTGTTGTGGAATAATTCAGGGAAGTCATGTTGAAAAAATACTCTCTTGAATGAATTGTGACTTTTTTAAAAAATTCAAGGAGGAAGAGGGAACGAAATTTACATTATTAAAACCAGGTCAAAAATATCGGAGATGTTCTAATAAAATAAAATCCTAAATCAGGTTAAATGAAAAATCATGGTAATTTCTCCTTATTTTATAAAAATTAAGGGTATCTTAACTGAATTTAATAGTTTTAGTCAACCTTAGATATTTAAACCAACCGTATGACTCGAGAATACCTAAGAAAACTAAATCCAAGCTATTTTTGCTTATCTCTTCAGGTGTATATTTATCATCAAAAACATAATTAAATACCTCGATACTGGGAGTCAAAAACACCTTGGAGTTTTCATAATCGAGAATGTATTGCACGATTTCTTTTTTGCATTGGTTAAATTTCATGGCTAAATAATAAACCATGAAAATTTAAATTTTTTCAATTTAAGGAAATACTCAAGAAAAAAAAACAATTTTACAAGTATTTTATTTTAACAATTATTAATAAATAATCATTTTTACCACACCATTTACAGCACAACTTTAACATCCAGAATTCTGATTTTTAAGGGAAAACCTAACACCACATATTTTATATGTTGGATAAAAAAAAAATGATTAATAAAAGCATTTATTAACACTGAGTTTATTATCATAATGATCTTTTGATCTTAAATTCCCTAATCTAAAATATAACATGATTTTTCAATGGATATTTCTGATATAAATATTCTTGCATGTATCATGATTTTTCCGATTTTTATGTTACTTTTATTAATTTCAAAATTTCTAATGAAATTGAAATTTAAATCCATGGAATTTAAAGTTATATTAATAACAAATTTTAGTAGTGCATTCATAGTTGAGCTTGTTGCTATTGGAATTGGAATTTTAGGTAATTCAAGAATTTGGATTATTCCATTAATGTTGATTGGATTTGCTATTGTATCTTATTCTTACTACTATATTATTAAAATTATTAATTCTCAAAAAAAGCGTGTTGACATTGCATCCATGAGCATGTCCAGTGTTGCAGAAGAATTATCATCAGGATCAAGTGAGATTAGCGCATCAACAGAAGAAGTATCTAAGAATGCTCAAACAGTTGTTCATAACACTCAAGCTTTAGAGACTCTTCTCACAAATATATACAAAATTGCAAAAGAAATAAAGAGTGATTCTGATATTTTAATGAAATCAAGCCATGAGATTGAGAATATCATGAGATTTTTAATATCAATTTCAGAACAAATTAATTTGTTAGCTTTAAATGCAAGTATAGAAGCAGGGAGAGCTGGAGATTATGGAAAAGGTTTTTCTGTCGTAGCTAATAAAGTACAAAAACTCGCAGATGAATCCAAAAATGCAGTTGGATCTACCAGTTCAAATATTGAAAAAGTAGTTGAAAAAATAATATCTCAAGTCAATTTAATTGCAGGTATTACAGAAAATATTAACCTTGCATCTAATACTTCAGAAGACATTGTGCGATCAATGGAAAGTATTGCATCATCCGCTGAAGAGCAAGCCTCAGCAATGGAAGAAATATCTGATACTGCTGCAAGATTAGGTTTGGAAGCAGGATCACTGAAAAAAAAACTTTTTTTCTAATTTTAAGAAATATTATACATGATATATTAGAATTCATAATCAGAAAAATCTCCCAACATCTAGAATTTGAAAATATTTTTAATTAAGTTATTCCATGAATTTTTATTGTTTCTTCCAAATAATCCCTCCCATTCCTACTGTCCGTGGTACTCTTTTCAGTAAATACAAACAAAAATATATAAATTTGATTTTTTAATGCTTTATATCATATATTTTTAAATTTAAATCGAAATTTATTTATGATACTTGTTCTTACTATGCTGAATGTTTCACGTTTAAGGCGGTATCTGAAGGATGATTTTTTTTTCCAAAATGTCCTAAATATCATCGAAGGGAACTTGATAAATGATTCCAACAAATTAGGATAGTGATTAGAATCCATGTAATAAAAAGGTTTCAATTAAATAATGCTTGTGAACTAATCGTGAAAATCAAGAGGATAGGAAAAAGCTAATAGGTTAAAATAATTGATAAGAACAAAAATTTTTATAACATGAGTTTAATTGAGATTTTATTGATAAAAATAACTGTACGTAAAGAAAAAGTTCATGAATTCTTTATGAGATAATTTACATCAAATATAAAATGATGATCTTAAATGAAAATAGTTTTGAAAATACTCCAATATAAAAATATATTAGCGAATGTAGCTCATGCTTTAGAATCCCTGATAGTTTTAAAAATATGAATGATAATAACACAAAATTAAACTTACAAGATGTAGAATTAAACTATAGATTCGTTTTAGAGTCATCTAAGGAAGGATATTTTGAGACTGATATAAATGGGGAATTCATTTATGTAAATAACAAATTTTGCGAAATCTTTGATAAAAAAAGCGATGATCTCATAAATAAAAAATTTACGGAT
>CAZRIR010000317.1:0-3323 GCA_964600195.1 uncultured archaeon
CTCCAGTGAAAACAACCGCATCGGGTTTTTTATAATTAATGTATTCAATTATGTTCTTCAGGCAATCCATCCTGAATTCTTTTGTATAATAGTGTAAATCAGATATTTGTATAATTTTTACCATTTTTAAAATCCTGTTTGATTTTTTGTATTAATTTAAATTTTTCTTACAAAATAATAAAAGAAAATACATTTTAAGTTTTGCATTTACAAAACTATTCAAACCTACCATAAATGAGAATATTCATAACATCTTGGAGATAATTATCCATCACTTTTTGATCATTTTCTCTTTTTGATGGATTTTTTTCATCATTTTTTTCATTCATTAGATTTCAGTATCTTTCACATTTTTATTAAGTATATTAATTATTATAGAAATATAAAGTAAATGTTTATACTCTATACTTGGTATATACATCTATAGAATCTATATAGATTCATATTTAAATATGTAAAATGAAAAATCACTCCTTTCCTTTACACTACTCTAAATTCATATTTGTTTGTTTTCGAAATAAATTATTCTTTGCTTCAAGCTATTTATTAAAATGAGAGGAAAAACACTAGTGATATTTCTATAAAAATTAGTCCAAATCTTTATAAATTTGATTGATACATTGGTCAATAAAACATTAGCAAAATGTGAATGAAAATGGCTATTATGAAATCAAAAATAGATAATAAAGGCGTATATATTATTGCGATTATATCGGGTATTAGTGGAATGTTATTCGGGTATGATACTGGTGTGATTTCTGGCGCCATTCTTTTTATAACAGAAGAATTTAACCTCAATTCTTTTATGGAAGAGTTAGTGGTTAGCGCAGTTTTAATAGGGGCCATAATTGGGGCATTTGTTGGAGGAGAATTAGCAGATCGTTATGGTAGGAGAAATATGATATTAATAGCGGCCATCATTTTTATTGGAGGGGCTATTGGAACCTCATTCGCTCCTTATGTACCCATTTTAATTATAGGACGAATAATTGTAGGAATTGCAATAGGCATAGCCTCTTTTATTGCACCACTTTATATCTCTGAATTAGCACCTCCGAAAATTCGAGGATCTTTGGTCTCCTTCAATCAATTATTTATCACTATAGGGATAGTTATTTCATACTTGGTAGATTATAGTTTAACTCCGATAAATGGTTGGCGCTACATGCTTGGTTTAGCTGCCATTCCCTCAGCCATACTATTTGCTGCCATGATATTCATGCCAAATAGTCCACGATGGTTATCTAATAAAGGAGAAGAAAATAAAGCACGTGCGGTTCTTATTAAAGTTAGAAGAACGGATAATATTGACGATGAATTTAATGAAATAATAACAAGTTTACAAAAACAAAAAGGTGGACGAAAAGAGCTATTCAGTCCTTTAATAAAGCCCGCAATTATAGTAGGAATATCTCTTGCAATTTTTCAGCAATTTACTGGCATAAATACGGTAATTTATTATGCTCCAACAATTTTTCAGTTTGCAGGATTTGGATCTTCTGCGGCAGATATCTTTGCTACAATGATTGTAGGAATTGTTAATGTTGTTTTTACCGTAGTTGCAATTATTTTATTAGATCGGGTAGGTAGACGGAAATTATTATTAATCGGTCTGTTTGGCATGAGTGTGATGTTAATAGTACTCGGTGTTGCGTTCATTTTACCTAGTTTAATCAATCAACTTGGAACTCTTGCTTCAATAAGTCTAATCATGTATGTTGCTTTTTTTGCTATTGGATTAGGTCCAGTTTTTTGGTTATTGATTTCAGAGATCTATCCATTAAAAGTGAGGGGACTAGCTATGAGCATTGTAACTGAAGCAAATTGGGGATCGAACTTGATTATTGCTCTAACATTTTTAACTTTAATTCAATTACTAGGAAGATCAGGAACATTTTGGTTATATGCTGTAATTGGAATTATAGCATTAATCTTTACATATGTTTACGTCCCAGAAACTAAAAAACGATCTTTAGAAGAAATAGAAGAACATTGGCGAGGGGGTCAACATCCTCGAAAATTAGGGAGATGAGATCTATTGAATGTTAATCAAGAAATATTAAAAGGAGATGCTCCAGGAAAACCTGGTTTGGAACCTTGCTGGACATCAAGTGCAAAAGATGGCGTGGGTACCTCGATATCTACCCGTAGCTTAGTTTGGTTTACATTATCTAAAGGAATTGTTAATGAAGTATATTATCCCCGCATTGATCAAGCAAATATTAGGGATTTTCAATTTATAATTACAAACGGACACGATCTTTTTGAAGAAGAAAAAGCTGATTGTCATCATGAAATTAAAATGTTAGAACAAGGAGTTCCTGCCTATCAAATTAAAAATACATCACATCAAAATTTGTATTCAATAGATAAGACAATTCTAACGGATCCAAGAAGAGATGTACTCTTAATAAAAGTTAAATTTAGTCCATTAGAAGGGCAAATAAAGGATTATCATCTTTATTCAATTTTGAATCCTCATATTAAAAATTATGGTTCAAATAATAATAGTTGGGTTGGAAATTATAAAGGTTTTCCAATGCTTTTTGCCCAAAGAGAAGATATAGTATTAGCCCTTGCGTGCTCAAAACCATTTATTAAAATGAGTTGCGGTTTTTATGGCATAAATGATGGTTGGCAAGATATCCACAAAAATTATGTTTTAAAAAACCAGTATTCAAGTGCATATAATGGAAACATTGTAATCACGGGGGAAATCGATTTAAAAGCAGATAATGGAAATTTTATTTTAGCTATTGGTTTTGGAAATAATCAAGCGGAAGCAGGACAACTTGCTAGAACAGCTTTACTTAATGATATTGACCAAACAACTCATAATTATATATCAAACTGGCTAAAATTTCAAAAAAAATGTAAAAATTTAGGAAAAATTGGAAAAAATGGATTCGATATATTTAGATTAAGCAATGCAATTCTGAAAACCCACATGGATAAAAGATTTTCAGATGGATCTATTGCAAGTTTATCAATTCCTTGGGGATTTGCCAAAGGTGATGATGATTTAGGTGGATATCATTTAGTTTGGCCACGTGATCTTGTTGAAACTGCAGGCGGTCTATTAGCTGTAGGTGCAAATTCAGAAGCATTGCAAATTTTAATATATTTAATGAGCACTCAAAATAATGATGGGCATTGGCCTCAAAATATGTGGTTAGACGGTACAGAATATTGGCACGGAATACAAATGGATGAAACGGCATTTCCAATATTGCTTGCCGGTGCTTTAAAAAGAAATGGGCAATTAAAAAAAGTTCCTATTTGGCCAACTATAAAAAAAGCTGTAAGTTTTTTAGCTAATAATG
>CAZRIR010000318.1:0-3320 GCA_964600195.1 uncultured archaeon
CAGGATTATCAGAAAGACCTCCGCCAGTTTGTAAACTATAAAGCATCATGAGTTCTTCTCTTAAATCATTTAAAGTTCTCTGTTTTTCCCTTTGATCCATTTTTCTTATATCTTCTGCTGTAATTAATCCCATATTTGATTCACTTCAAATATTATTTATTTTTTTATTTTATTGTTCTTTTTATTTTTTTTTTCATTAATTTCCTCAGAATCATTTACATTTTTTGGTTCTAGGGAAATATCTGAAATTTCAGTAATATCATCTTCGTCTACATCATCAATCAATTCTCTTGCTTCATCGGTTAGAGGAACTTCTTCTTCTTCAGTTTTGTAATGTTTTTCAGCTCTGGTTTTTGAAATATTTACTGCCATTTTTGCTTGAGCAGAATTCAGAGCTTGATGATTAATGCTTACTCCATCTCCTTGAATATAATCAGCTCGCATTATTTTCACAATAACCCCCAGAGTACCTGACTTCTGAATGCATTGAGCAACCCCCTTGTCTACACCTTCCTGAGCGGGCTGACCGCTTTTTGACATTGTTCCCGCTCTAAAAATCTGGGTTCTAGCTCTCTGTGAAGTTACCTTACCGGATATTTGAATTTCAACACCTCTCGCCAGCCCGGAGTCCATTACCTTTCTTAGGATATAATATCCAGCTCTCCGGTAATGCCTTCCACGATCAAGACTATAAGCAAGTCTTTCAGCCATAATTTGAGCATTAACATCGGGATTTTTTACCTCTTCTACTTCAATCTGTGGGCTCTCAAGATCATATACATCTCTTAAAACGTCAGTTATTTCTTGAATTCGTTTTCCACCTTTTCCGATCACCAAACCAGGCCTGCTGGTTTTTAGAGTTATTCTCACACCTAAAGGTGTTTTTTGTAAGTCTACTCCCGCAAATCCGGCACGTACTAGTTCTGAACGCAAATACTCATTTATTTGCATTAATTTAATTCCTTGTTCAATAAAATGTTTAGCCAATGGCATGCTTTCATCCAATCCTTTTAATTATCAATTTAATTCTAATTTTTAACTCGGCATTTCATAAATTACTATTTCAACATGTGATAAATGTTTAAATTTTGCTGATGAGCGTCCATGAGCCCTTTGTATATATCGTTTGATAATTCTTCCTTGATGAGCTGCAGCATGGATGATTCTACATAGTTCAACATCCAAACCTTTAAATTCACCATTAGACTCTACCGCAGACAGAATTTCATAAATCCTTGCTGCTGCCTTTCTCGGATATCTTCCAGCATACCATTTAAATTCTTTTAAATCGTGTCTATGAGCTTGTTTCTTTTTATAACGCCTAAAAGGGACTGATTGTTCCAAACGAATAACTTTTTCAAGAAAAGTCTTCGCTTGATCTACTTTCATTCCTTTAATTGCTGCACATATCTCTCTTGCATGCTTTGGTTTTACTCTCAAGTCTCTTCCTGAGGCTTTTGCTAACCTTTCAGCATCGTACTTTTGTTCTATAAAACTATATCCCCATTCAGGCATCTATTATCATCACGCGCGAGTTATTGTTATTAATTATTATTATTTTAATGGAACATATTTTGAACTTCTGGTGGCACCTATTCCTGGAGAACCATGTTGAACATGTTTACGTGTCAAGGAAAATTCACCAAGATAATGACCAATCATTTCAGGTTTTATTTCGATGTTTAAATATTCCCGTCCATTGTAAATCCCGATGGTTAATCCTACCATTTCAGGAAAAATGATCATGTCTCTCACGTGAGTTCTCGTAATCAAGTCTTTTCCTCTTTTCTTAGCCCTGTAGGCGCGTCTTAAACGTTCTAAAAGCTTTTTTTGACGTGGAGGCAATCCTCGCTTTAATGAACGTCTTGCTCTTGCAGGGAGCACTTGAATAAATTGATCTGCATTCATTTTTTTTAGCTCCTCTAAGGTGTATCCCCGATATTTAAAGCGTAATCTCTCCAGTTCAGCTTCGGTATCTAATTCTTCTTCATCGTAGATTTCTCCTGATTCCTCATCTTGGTCCTCTTCAGGTGATTTTTCTTCATCAGACTCTTCTTCTTCTCTTTCTTCTTGTTCATCTTCAGTAGGTTCTTCATTAGGAGTCATATATCCACCAATCTACTTGTTTAATTTTTCTTTTTTTAAATTATTTTCTTCATAAATTTATACATGTAATAGTTTTAATAATCGATCATAGAATTTTAATTTTGTTAAAATATAGTCTGTAAATGCCATAAAAAACATAAAACTTATAAGGTAAAAGTTAGTATAAATAGAAAAATCGTTTTTTGAGAGGAATGTGAATCTTAATGAAATGCTTGGCTATTAAATTTAAACTTCTTTAAAATTATTTGGATTAAAAATCCGTGTTATATCCTTCTCATCAAATTTACCTGTCCAAGTTTCTTTTAATAGGACAAAATTTTTTATGCTTGGATTTATTACAGAATGAATCGTGTTTATTGGAATTTCAAATTTGATCCCCTTCTCTACTTCATAATAAACGTTATTTCCAGCAATTATTATCGGTTCTCCTTCTAAAATCTCCCAAATTTCATTCCTATTTTTATGGACTTGAAATGAAATTCCTAATCCTGGTTTGATAAAAATCAGGTTATAATCGGGATAGGAAAATTTAAAACTATACCATTTTGGGAGTATAATAGTATAATTTTTAGGAATATCATATTGTTCAATAAAAAACTTAGCTAATAAAGCAGTTTTTTCAATGTTCTCAAATTTATATGGGTCATAAATAATTTCATGTTTAGAAATATCCTGATCGTAAAAAATTTCAAGATCAGATAAATTGCTATTGTTTATAATCATGTAATATTCATCAGATGGGACATGTAAATCAGATTTAGTTATCTTTTGAGATATTGTTGAACCAATTATCATTATAATATCATATAAAATCCCACCACCGATGGTTATTGCCAAACTTTTAGAACCATTTTTTCTTAGTGAAGTACCTTTTTTTGGTCCTATTTTTTCAATATTCATAATATATTTTTTTTAATTGATTACACGTTTAATATTTTATTCAGTTCTTTATAATGATCTTCAATCTCTTCAAAATATGGCATTGAATGTTGAGCACCTTTTCTAGTTACTGCGATAGACGCTGCTGCCATCGCATATTTTACTGCATTATTAACTGATTCTCCATTGCA
The DNA here is from genome assembly GCA_964600195.1 of uncultured archaeon. GTDB lineage: Archaea > Asgardarchaeota > Lokiarchaeia > Sigyniarchaeales > SOKP01 > FT1-020. The sequence continues at coordinate 3,177 of CAZRIR010000318.1, forward strand.
TAACTTGCTCGCGAAAACACCATTAAAACAATCTCCTGCACCTACAGTGTCAACAGCATTTACTTTAAAAGCAGGAATGAATAATGACACTTTTTTTTTCGCATCATATACATTACAACCTCTGCTACCTAACGTTGTTATGAT
>CAZRIR010000319.1:0-3315 GCA_964600195.1 uncultured archaeon
ATTTATGGATTAATCCGAAATGAATATATTCGGAGAGGAGATGCATTTGATTTGAAAGCCATTGAAAGAGAAATGATGAAATCAACAAAATTACCAAGAGAAAAATTATATGAGACGATAGATAAATTAGGAGAGACCCATTTTGATATTCATGTAACGAAAAAAAAAGATAAGAATGGAAAAATAATCTCCAGAACCATCGACTTCATTTCAATAACAGAAACGTTTGAAAGGAAAGACTTGGCACAAAAGAAGGCCAAGAAATATTTATCAGATCGTCTTTTTGATACAATGGCTGAAGAAAAGAAAGACCTCAAGTTGAGCAAGGAGTTAGACACTGAAAAGGCATCCGACATGTTTATATCTTCCCTTTCAGCAGATTATAGTAAAAAAGTAAAATCTCAAAAACAATCTGAAATTAAACAAAGAAAAGCTCAACGTCTCCTTGCTAAAAGACGTGAGATTTCAGAAGAAAGCAAACAAGTTTTATTTGAAATTTTAAAAAAGGAATATATTTATCGGATTGAAAATCCTAACTCATATCCTGAGATATATTATCCAATCTCAAATATTACATACGAAATTCAGAAAAATACCAAGCTAAATATTGGAGAAATTTATCCCTATTTAGAAGAATTATCAAAATCAGATATTGAACTCATTATCCTCGATAATCCTGACAATCCAGATGAAAAAATAATAAAATTCTTTCCTATTGCTGATGATGCCATGTGCTTTGCACTTTCCCATTTTAGACCTGATGAATATAAAGAGATGCAAGAGCAAGTCAGGCAATTATACAACCAGAATCTCTCAACAAGAAGGAACTTGTCACTGTTAAAAAATATTACAAAAGAAATAGCAGGGACTAATGATCAACAAAAAATTTGGATAGAAATATTAACTTATCTTGAAAGAAACTATAATACCTATAAAAATCGGTATATTAGCCGTCCAAGTAAGAAACGATTTCATGAATTAATTGAAAGCTTCCCTAAAAATGAAAAATTAGATGTAGTTCAGCTGGCTAATAAAAAAAAGAAATAAGAAAAAAAATAAATTTAGATTTTATTCTATTATTTTCATTGGTTTTCCATGATGCTCAGGGATCGGTTGAGCCCCACAGCTAGCACCCATCCAACAGACTAATTGATCTCCTTCTCTATGCATTGGCTTACCACAATGCATTGGAAGGTCTTGAGTTTCACCACATTCAGAACATTTTAACATTCCCATTTTTTTAACATCCTTTTCTTTTTCTTTATCCAATAACTTGTTTTTTGGAATTTTTACAATATCCATTTGTTTATTACAATGTTGAGGAATTGGTTGAGCTCCACAGCTGGCACCCATCCAACAGACTAATTGATCTCCTTCTTTTTGCATTGGTTTACCACAATGTTGAGGTAATTCTTCAATATCTCCACATACAGAACATTGTAAAACTTCAGTCAGGTCATCTTCTTTAATGTATTTTGAGGGATTTAGTTTAAATTCCTTAGCACAAGATTCGCTACAAAAGTAATATTTCTTTCCCTCATGCTCATGTTCAATCCAATCTTCTGGTTTTCCCTTCATGCCACATATAGGATCTATTACTAAATCTTTTTCACTAACATCTTTATACATTAGTTTAGGATTTATATTATCAAAATTTTTATACTTCTCAGGATTAGATTTAAATTCTCTCTCACATCCAGCACTACAGAAATAAAACTTTTTTCCATTAAATTCATATTCAATTGATTGACTAGGAATGATTTGCATGCCACAAATCGGGTCTTGCACTCGTTGTTCAACTAAAGATTTCATTTCTTCGATTTGTTGTTTTGTTTTAGGTTCGTATCTTTTTAAAAATAATGCATTTGTTACTACTGATACAGAACTAGTTGCCATGAAAATAGCAGCAAGATAAGGTGGTAGGAAATAACCTGTTAATGTAAATAAAAGTCCTGCGGCTAATGGAATTCCAATAATATTATAAATTAACGCCCAAAATAGATTTGTTATCATTTTTTTGTAGGTTTTATTAGATAAATTTAGCGCAGAAACGACATTTCTTAAATCTCCTCTCATTAGTACAATATCAGCGGTTTCAATTGCAACATCTGTTCCAGAACCTATCGCTATGCCAACGTCAGCTTGAGCAAGAGCAGGGGCATCATTAATTCCATCTCCAACCATTGCTACAACACGTTCTTCATCAGATTCTTGAAGATTTTTAACAGTTAATGCTTTTTCATTTGGTAAAACGTCGGCTAATATGTGTTCTTCGTCAAATTGTAATTCTTCACCAATACTTAAAGCTGTCTGTTTATTATCACCAGTTAGCATGTAAATATCTATATCCTTCTCTCTTAATTTTTGAAGTGCATATGGGGTCTGATCTTTAATTTTGTCAGATATTGCTATGATACCTTTAACTTTCCCATCAATGCTTATTAAAATAGTTGTTGCGCCTTTTTTTTGAAGTGCACTGAACTTATCTTCAAAGTTACCTATTAAAATTTGATTTTTTTCTAATAATTTTTCATTACCAATTAAAATCTTGCTATTTTTAATTACAGTGGAAATTCCTTCACCAGGAATTGCTTCAAATTCATCTGGGGATTCAAGTGTTATACCACGTTGGTTAGCCTCTTCAATAATAGCTTGTGCTAAAGGATGTTCTGAACCCATTTCTGCACTTCCCGCATAAAAAAGAATTTCTTTTTCTTGTAAACCATTTCCTAATATTTGTTTTTCTGATATTATAGCTGTAACCTTTGGTCTTCCTACCGTTAACGTTCCTGTTTTATCAAAAATAATAGTATTTACATTATGTATTGCTTCTAAAGAATCACCACCTTTCATGAGTATTCCATTTTCAGCACCTTTACCTGTTCCAACCATTATAGCCGTAGGTATAGCTAAACCCAAAGCACAAGGACAAGATATTACAACAACAGATGTAAAAACTAGTAAAGCTATTTCAAGTCCCATTTGAGCTATGAAGAACCAATAAATAAAAGCTACTGATGCAATCAAAACAACAGCAGGAACAAAATAATTGCTCACTTTATCTGCCAAGCGTTGTTTAGCACCTTTTTTAGACTGTGCTTCTTTAACAAATTCTATGATTTGAAATAGCATTGTTTCTTTACCAACATTTTCAGTAACAACTTGAAGTAATCCTGTTTGATTTACAGTTGCTCCTATTACTTTACTATCCACTTCTTTTTTAACATATTTACTTTCCCCTGTAATCATTGATTCGTCTACTTTAGAATTTCCTTTAATGACTTTTCCATCAACCGGAATTTTTTCACCAGGTCG
>CAZRIR010000320.1:0-3303 GCA_964600195.1 uncultured archaeon
ATCATCAATAGAACTAAATGTATATTGAAGAAATAACAAAGATATTGTACATTTAAAATATATCATAATAATTTAGAAGGTGGATTCGGCAAAAATGAGTGGTGGAGATAATTGGATTGTTGAAATAGTGCTTGAAAATAAGCCCGCAGCAAGAGACCCCGTAGGGACGGTCATTCAAAAAGACCTCCTAGCAAAAAAAGGATATGAGATGGTCTCTAATGTAAGATCAGGACAATATTTGAGAATTTATCTTCACGCAGGTGATGAAGGCGATGCAAGAGCCATTGTTGATAAAATGTGCAATGATTTGCGCATTTTTAACCCTGTCACCCAGAATCTTACCATTTTAAATGTATCCAAAAAATAATCGCTTCAAAAATCATGACTATTAAGATAGCCGTCATTCAATTTCCAGGATCTAATTGTGATCTTGATGCCATTCATGTTCTAAATAATGTGATGAAAATTACTGCCGAACTCATATGGCATAATAATTTTAAGGAATCTAATTTTGATGGGTGTGTAGTACCAGGAGGTTTTTCTTTCGGGGATTATTTAAGAGCAGGTATCATCGCAGCCCATAGTCCTGCAATTGATGAGGCACGAGTAATGTTGAAGGATGGAAGACCTGTTATTGGAATATGCAATGGTTTTCAGATACTAACTGAAGCTCAATTCTTACCTGGTGCGTTATTAAGAAATGATTCCCTCAAGTTTATTTGTAAATGGGTCAATATCAAGGTGGAAAATAATAAAACCGCTTTTACAAATAAAATGGATTTAGATTCTGTTCTCAATATACCAATTGCTCACGCAGAAGGGCGCTATTTTTCCGATAATATTAAAGAACTTGAAGATAATAATCAAATCGTCTTTAGATATACAAATGAATCAGGAGAAATCACAGAAGAGGATAATCCTAATGGTTCACTTGAAAGCATTGCAGGAGTATGTAATCTCGAAAGAAATTGTATTGGATTGATGCCCCATCCGGAAAGGGCTTCCGAGGCAATATTAAGTCCAACAGGAACTACGCACGGGAAATTATTTTTTGAAAGCATGTTAGAATTTATTAAAAATGGAGGATTTTGATGCCAAGAGTAAAAAGCGATGATAATGAATTAGATGTTGATTTGAACGATACAGAAATCACTCAGATTAAAGACCTGTTGAATCGAGATCCTTCCTTAACAGAGTGGGGAATGTTTGATGTCATGCATTCCGAGCATTGTTCATACAAATCATCCCGTCCGAAATTGAAATATTTCGAGAATGCCGAAGAAAATTATGATTATGTCTTGGCAGGGCCCGGGCAAGATGCAGGCGTGATTGATATAGGAGATGGTTATTGTCTGGCATTTAGAATTGAATCTCATAACCATCCTTCAGCAATTGAACCTTACCATGGTGCAGCCACGGGCATTGGAGGTATCATTCGTGATATTTTATGCATGGGAGTAAGACCGATAGCATTATTAGATCCCTTGAGATTTGGCACGTTAAAAAATAATCCCCATTCTCAATGGTTGTTAAAATATGTTGTTAAGGGAATTGCTGACTATGGAAACTGTACCGGAATTCCGACAATTGGCGGTGAGGTAGAATTTGACAAGAGTTTTGAGAGCAATTGCTTGGTAAATGTAGCCTGTATTGGTTTAGGAACCATTGAAGACTTTAAGCATGCTCCAAGCAGGGCATATAATCCTAGGGACTACGTCATACTCATGGGAGGGTCCACGGGGAGAGATGGTATACACGGCGTCACATTTGCGTCTAGAACATTAACCGAAATGTCAGAAGCAGACAGACCTGCCGTTCAAATTGGAGATCCCTTTACAAAAAAGATGATCATTGAAGCTACCATCGAAGCCGTAAAGACGGGTCACGTGAGAGGATTAAAAGATTTAGGAGGTGGAGGATTATCATGCGCGTTGAGCGAGTTGACAGGAGATGGGGGAACGGGAGCCTTAATTGACATGTCAAAAATATTCACGCGTGAACCAGGAATGAATTCATTTGAAGTCATGCTTTCAGAATCGCAAGAGAGAATGGCTTTTATCGTAAAACCTGAAGGATTGCAAGAGATTTTAGATATATTTAAAAAATTTGAAATGCCTCATGCCGTCATTGGAAGGACAGATGATTCAAAGGTCCTAAAAGTTAGAGATGGTGAAAATCTGGTAGTAAATTTGCCTTCAACGTCATTATCTGATGCACCTACAATTACCAGGGAAGAAAAACGTCCTGATTATCTTGACACGTTACTTGCTCAAAAAACCCCAGAACCAAAGTTACTGCTTGAAGAAATTGTATGTAAATTGATTGGTTCGGAGAACATTTGCAGTAAAGAATGGATATATCGACAATATGACCACGAAGTTGGCGTGAGATCAGTCGTGAAGTGTGGAGAAGGTGATTCTGGTGTTTTAAGAATAATTGGCACGAATAAATTTATTGCGGCAAGTGTTGGAACTAACTCCAAGCATTGTTTTCTTGATCCTTACGAGGGCACAAAAGGAGGGTTAGTTGAAGTTTGCGGAAACGTGTTATCAAACGGGGCGAGACCACTCGCAATGGTTAATTGTTGCAATTTTGGCAATCCACAAAAACCTGAATCTTATTGGTATTTCTCTAAAGCAGTTGAGGGCATGAATGATTTTTGTAGGGCATTAAAAATTCCTATAGTTGGCGGTAATGTCTCTTTTTATAATGAAGATGAAGTGACTAACACTGCAATAAAAGCTACACCGGAAATAATGATTGTCGGGGTAATTGAAGGGAAAGAAAACATCATTACACTCCCTTTCAAGAAAGCAGGGAATGATATCTATCTCATTGGTGAAACGAATGGAGAACTTGGTGGATCAGAATATAATTCCGTCATTCATGACCTTGAAGGGGGAACCCCACCTATAATTAATGAAAGAGTAATTCAAGCAACCTGGAATTTTCTCCTTGAACTTTATGATAAAAAACTTGTCAAAGCAAATCATGACGTTAATAAAGGAGGATTCATGATTACCATTGCTGAAATGTGTTTTAAAAACCGCATAGGGGCTAATCTGGACTTAAAATCTTATAACATTAATGATTTGAGAGATGATATTTTATTATTTAGTGAATCCGCTGGAAGATTTATAATCGAATCGGAACCCCGAGATCATGACAAAATAATAAATATTGCTAAGCAACATGGAATTTTTATAAGAAAAATCGGAGAAATTATTCAAGAACCTAAAATTATCATAAATGGTCTCAAGGGAAATAAATTCTCACTTCAAACGGATAAATTAAAAGAATTAT
>CAZRIR010000321.1:0-3303 GCA_964600195.1 uncultured archaeon
GGCTTTCGATACGAGATAAGTCAAAAAGTTGGGGCAAAATCATTGCTTAAATGCATCCAATGTGGAGTATGCAGTTCTGGATGCACGGTAACTGAATACGTCGATTTACAACCTCATAGAGTCGTGGCTTCTTGTTTATTAGGACTGAAGGAAGAAGTTCTTTCAAGTCAAGCAATCTGGACATGTTCATTATGTCATAGATGTACTGAAAGATGTCCAAAAAATGTCGACTATTCATTCATTCTTGCTTTATTAAGAAGCATGGCTGCCGCAGAAGGAAAAATTCCAAAAGAATACTCCGGTAGTGTAAAAACTATACTAGAAAGCGGTTTTGTCATTCCTTATACTGAAGGAATGAAAACTAATATTGATAAAAGGCGATCAAGATTGGGTCTACCTGAAATTGTGGGCCCTGATATTAAAGAGATTGAATTTATTTTTGAAGAAACAGGTTTAAAAGCATTACTAAAGAATGCGGAGGTAATTAAATAATGGATTTTGCAATGTTTCTTGGATGTAATATACCTCTAAAACAACCAAATTTAGAGAAGGCGTTTAGAGATATATGTAGCATATTAGGTATCAATTTAAAAGAAATGGAAGGGGTGAGTTGTTGCCCAGAACCCGTTTCCTTACAATCTTTAAATATTGATACTTGGTTGACTCTCGGAGCCAGAAACCTGGCGATAGCTGAAAGAATGGGGTTAGATGTCATGACGATTTGTTCAGGGTGTTATGAAACATTAAAAACAGTTAGTGTTTTGTTGGAAGAAGATCCCGAACATAAAGCGAAAATAAATAGCATATTAAGTAAAATAAAATACGAATATAAAGGAGATATAAAGGTTTGGCACATGGTTGAATTATTTAGCCAACCTGAGTGGCTTGATAAAATTAAGCAATCCCTTGTAAAGCCTTTAGATGACTTGACATTTGCTGTTCATTATGGTTGCCATCTCGTTCGACCCAGTAAGATCATGAGATTTGATCATCCTGAAAAGCCAGAAAGGATAGATGTGATTTTGAAAGCACTAGGTGCAAAAACGATAGATTTTGCAAATAAACTCGAGTGCTGTGGTTATTGTGCCCGATTACAAGATGAAATCGGAGAAAAATTAGTTGAAGATAAAATGACGGAATTATGTGAGCTCGAGGAAGATGTGGATGCATTAATAGCTGTTTGTCCCGCCTGTGTTACTCAATATGATAGAAAAGAAAAATTAATTGCTAGAAAGACTGGTAAAGAATTAGATCTACCGGTCTTATATTTACCCGAGATCATGGCAGTTGCTTTAGGTGTAAGTCTCGAAGATGTAAATCTAAAGCAGAGGAGCGTGAAACCAGACAAGCTAATTGAAAAATTAACTACTTAAAATAATTTTTTTTTTTGAAAAATAAATAAAAATTGATATAGAAAGAATAAAATGAAATAAAAATAAAAAAATTGGAGAATATGTAGCATGATAATTACCCAACAAAAAGATATTGATGAAATATACGGAATGGTAAAAGGTTACAAAAAACTTCTCATAGCGGGTTGTGATGGATGTTGTCAACCACCACGTTCCATCAATGAGGCTACGTTACTTGGCCAACTCTTAGAATTAAAATTTAAAACAGAAGGTAATAATTTAATTTGGAAAGCTATAACTGTTTTAAGACAATGTGACGATAAAATTGCTGCCACGACTATTAGACCATTTATAGATGATTATGAAGCAATATTATCTTTAGCTTGTGGACTGGGCGTGGTAATGCTTAATAAAGTAGCTGATAAAATTTTGACCTATCCCGCTCAAAATAGTCAATTTGGTGGTGCTCAAAATAATGGTGAAAATAACTTTATCCAATACTGTGAATCTTGTGGAAATTGTTTATTAGGGGTGACGGGAGGTGTTTGTCCAATTGCGGGATGTGCGAAGCATCTCAATAATGGGCCCTGTGGAGGTACCGTGGATGGCATGTGCGAGGTTGGAGGATATAAAAATCCTTGTGCTTGGATTGAAATTTATAAAAGATTAAAAAAATTCAATAGGTTAGACCTCTTCACTGCTTATCGGCCAGCTCGTGATTATCGATCAGCCACTAGTCCTGCCTATATCGTAATAAACAAACCTTTTACAAATGAAGAAGAAAAAAAGGAGGAGAAAGCATAAAATGGCTAAACGACCTGCATATAGTAAATTATGTAAAGCACTTGAGAAGGGTCATTTCGTATTCACTGGCGAACTTGAACCAAAGAAAATCATGGACATGAGCGAAATAGTGCATTCTGCGAAAGAAATGAGAAAGACAAATAGAATCATTGCCGCTAATGTTACTGATGGACCTCAAGGAGATGCATACATGTCATCCTTGGTGCCAAGTCATGTTGTTCAAAGAGACGCAGAAATCGAAGCAGTTTGGCAAGTTGCTGTTCGAGATCGAAATAGAGTCGCGTTATTTGGAGATATCATAGCGGGAGCCTATATGGGTTTGAAAAACGTTTTGGTTTTGACTGGAGATCATACAGCACTTGGGGATAATAAAAAAGCACGTCCGGTCTATGATATTGATAGCACGCAATTTTGTGAGCTTTTATCCAAGATTATTGATGACGGTACTGATTACGAAGGGAATGAAATCACTGGAGGAAAAGTGGAAATGAATTATGGCTGTGTAGCTAATCCTAATGCAGTAGGAGAATACATGGAACCAGAAATACTCAAGGTGGGAAGAAAAGTTGAACAGGGGATTGATTTCATTCAGACTCAAACCGCATTTGACATCGATGTTGCAAAAAATTTCATTAACGAATTATCAAGATTTAATGTCCCAATATTGTTAGGCGTGTTTCCAATGAAAAGTTATGGAATTGCCTGGTATTTTGATAATTATATTCCGGGCGTTAGTGTTCCCAAGGATCTCTTGAAAGCACTCAAAACGGCAGAGAAGGAAAATAAGGGAGATAAAAAAGCCAAATATGCTGCTTTAGATAAGGTAAATGTAGAATTTTTTCAACCGTTCATAAAAGAAATTAAAGAAAATTCTAAGGCAAGTGGAGTTCATTGCATGGCTGTAGAATATGAGCGTCTCTTTGCACCATTATTAGGAGAATATCCCGAATATGCAAAAGAGTTTTATAAATAAATTCTGACCACAATATTTTTTTAGTTATAATATTATTTTTTTATATAGTTTTAAAAAATCATATGAAGGGAATGACATGAAAAATTTAGATGAAAAGGATAAAAGAATATTAGAAATGTTGATAGAAGATTCAAGAAGACCTTATCGAGAAATTGCAGATGAGATTGGTCTCAG
>CAZRIR010000322.1:0-3294 GCA_964600195.1 uncultured archaeon
GATAAAGCTGAAGCCCAAGCGGAAAAATTATTGCAAATGGCAATTGATAATTTCAAAGAACGGAGGGCAAGCATAAAACCTATTACAGGTTTAGAAATGAATGAAGCGATCGTTGGATTTTCAACTGAGAGCATTCTTGAAGCACTTGGAGGTTCTCTTGATCCTTTATTGGAAGCTATTAAGAATGGTTCCATAAGAGGTGTTGCCGGACTAGTATCATGTACAACTCTTAGAGATTATGGACAAGATGTACACACAATTGAAGTGACAAAGGAACTCATAAAAAGGGACATTCTTGTTTTATCCATGGGATGTGGAAATGGAGCATTACAGGTTGGCGGCTTATGCAGTCCAGAAGCGAGAGATCTTGCAGGTCCTGGTTTAAAAGCCGTGTGCGAAAAATTAGGCACGCCTCCCGTACTAAGCTATGGCACGTGCACCGATACAGGACGGATAGCTGACTTAATAGGGGCAATATCTACCGCTCTTGGTGATGTTCCCATTCCAAATTTACCTGTAGTGGCGTGCGCCCCAGAATACATGGAACAAAAGGCAACTATAGATGCTGTTTTTGCCTTAGCATTTGGACTTTACACTTATGTAAATCCCATTCCGACAGTTACAGGAGGGCCAGATTTAGTGAAACTTCTCACTGTTGATTGTAAAGATGTTACAGGAGGGATACTTCACGTTGAGACTGACCCAAAAGAAGCGGTTGATGCAATGCTAAATCATATAGAGAATAATCGTAAAAAACTTGGAATATAAGTCAATTTAATACATACTTTCTTTTTTTTCTTTATTTTTGCTGTAACTAAATGTAAATTTTTTTGTAAAAATTAATAAATTGTGAGATTTCTAGGATTATAAAGAAAAAGTCAGATTAACTTTTGAATTAATGAATAAAATAAAGAATTAACAAAATACTTTCTCTAACAGGCTGGATAAATGGTCTTTCAGTATCTGTAATTCTAGCAATTGGTAGTATTATTGGATTATTTGGACTGTATTATGCAAAAAAATTCAAGGCAAGACTTCTTTATTTTAGTAGTTTAATTGTTATTCTTATAAGTGTTATGTGGTTAGGAAATTTAATAGATTTTATCACAATTTTATTCACAAGTAAAAATATGGATAATTCGAATGGTCTCTATGGTTATTTAAATTTAATCTGGCTGGAACCCATGATTATTGTAGGATCACTTGCATTTATCGAGTTAATCCTTCCAAAAAAAAAAATATTATGCTTTTTTCTTAGCGGTAATATATGCCGTTATATATGAGATAATTCTTTTTACTTTTTTATCATATTCTATTATTTTTATATATCCTGAGAATATTAGTGAAGATCTAATAGATGAAGAAATGGGAATTTTCACACCTTTTGGATTTACCATTATTTTTGCTATAATCTTGATATTTATCATGATTTTTGGATTTTTTATGAAAAGTTTTAAATCAGAGGGAATTATAAGAAAAAAACTTTTATTAATTTCAATTGGATATTTTCTTTTTCTGATATTTGCGGTGTTGGATGGATTAATATCTGATTTAATAGCTGTTGTATTCTTTAGGATTGGTGTTATAATTGGCATGGTCTTATATTATTTTGGTATAAGAGAAGAACCATTAGAAGCTCCAAAAATTCATAAAAAAGTTGAAATTGAGGAAAATATTTTAAGATTTTACAAGAGTAGTCCAGGAAATATTACTGAAGAGCAGGTGATGTTTTATAAAGAGCAAAAAGTTTGTTTAATATGTAAGGCAAAGGCTATGGGATTCGTTTATGTTTGTTCTAGTTGTAATGCTCTTTATTGTGAGAAATGTGCTCGTTCGATATCTAATTTAGAAAATGCATGCTGGGTTTGTAATCAACCTATTGATGAAATGAAACCTACTTATCCTTTTAGTATTGAGAAAGATAAATTTGGTAAATCAGTTGATATAAAAAAAACTCCAAAAAAAGCCTAAAACTATCCTATAACTCAAAAGAACAACAAAAAAATTATAGAAAAATTACACAATCTCTAATAAGAAATCAAAAACTTTCAATCAATTGTAGCAGATTTTCTCTTAATTCCTTTATATCACATCCGCAACACATAAATAGAGAAATCTCTCCATGTAATATAGGAGAAACTGCACGTAATATCCTGGAAAATATTCATCAAAAACATGCCCGGCGAATGGAAGCCAGATTATGCAAGCATCATCATTTCCAGCAGCATCGTATTTACTCTTAATATGTAAGGTTTCAAACATTGTAGGATCTGCTGTTCCTTGATAAAAGAGACAAGCAGGACTATTTTTATCAATGAGATAGTCTTCAGGTTCTAAGAATACGTCCGATCCATCAACACCCCTCTGGGAGGGATCTCCAGGATAGAGTGGTATGATTCCCTTAACTGTTAAATTTTCGCTAAAAATGTCCGTATAATTCCCACTTGAGATTCCCAAGGCTGTTGCGATTGAAAGATGTCCTCCAGCAGAGCCTCCAGAAATGAACACGGAATTTAAGTTCGCATGATAAATGTCAGCATACTCATCAACAAGTTTTCGTGTAAAATTACCAATATGACCCAACATATCATCAACGGTAAAATTTCCTCTAACATTATCAAAGATTCGTAAAAATTGCCCAATAGAATTCGGGTGATAAGTATCAAGCAGTCCGTATTGAATGTCAAAAATGATATATCCTTGAGCGGCAAAATATTTATTAAATTGTACTATACTGCCTCCTCCTTTATCTCCATACCTCCAATCACCGCCATGTATCCTGATAATAATAGAATTGTTTCCAGGCAGTGATTCTCCTCCTTCTTCGAGATAGTACACATCAAAAGACAAGGAAATATTCCCATCATTGTAATATTCAATGTCCTTATCAATACGGCATAATTTTGGTGGAATCCCCAAAATATAACCTGATAATGAGAAAATGGTGCTTAAAAAGTAGTTATTTTCAATTTCATCAGGGATTTTATCAGCCCAATCAGCACCATAAGCAGTAGCAAAATTCTGTTCTGCGACATTTATATAGATTGAGGTTGAAAATACCGGCAAGAGCATGAAATCAGAGATTATTAGGCCAATTACTGTAACTAAGTAATATCTTATTCGATTTTTCTTTCTATTTATCATTTTCATTAAGATTAATGTTGCACTAAGAAAAATAAATGCATAAAATAAAGATATTAATGATGATACTGCTGCAATGAATGCGGCTATTAATTGGATACCTCCAAAAAACATTCCATAAATGCATAGGATTCCAAATAATAACATGAAGAT
>CAZRIR010000323.1:0-3259 GCA_964600195.1 uncultured archaeon
AAGGAGTATTCCACAATGCCACGTTGGCAAATGTTTTCCCATCTTCTAATAAAAAATATCTTCCTCCTGAAGGTCCGGCACCGCCTTTTCGACCAAAATCAATTTCAATTCCTTGAGACTTGTAATGCTCTAAAAAATCCTTGTCTAAATACAATCCTTTACACAATAATTCCGTTTTTTTTTTTAAAGCAGTTAACGCATCAATCATAATTTTGTTGGAAAATTTAATTCACAAAAATCTTGGTTTAGAAGGGGATTTAATAAAATTTTTTAATCATACTACATAAAATCTAAATATATAATATCTTTTAATCTTATTCCTTATAAAAAGAATTAATGATATTTAAGAGGTTAATATATTATGGCACATAAAAGACCATGGCAATGCTATGCCAAATGGAATCGGCGTCCTTACCAACACAAGCGAAGTGCTAACCATAGAAGGGAATATGCTAGAGGTGGCGCCCAAAGCAAGATTGTTCGATTTTGGGGAGGGAATAAAGATATTCCTTTTGATGAATGGGACATTGTTTTAGGACTTAAGGTTAACAATCAAATTCAAATTTCATCAAATGCGTTAGAAGCGATTCGTATCACAATTAACACTCCATTACAGAAACTATTAGGTAGAAATAGTTTTCGTCTTCGAATGAGATCAAAACCATTTCAAAAATACAGAGAAAACAGGATGCTTGCCTTTGCAGGAGCAGATAGAGTTCAAAGTGGAATGCGCAATTCTTTTGGACGGTCAACGGGGGTGTGTGCAAGAGTGAGAGCTGGTGCTGTAATCTTGGATGTAGGATGCAAGTTAAGAGATATAAAGTTAGTTCGGAATAGATTAAGAGTCGCTAGCATGAAAATTTCTTGTGGAAGCCAAACCGTTGTTACCAAATATAAATCGGTTGAAATTCTAAAGCAATCTGGTTTACCATTGTATGATGATAAGAAGCGACGTGAAATCCCGATCTATGAATTAGATGTACATGAAGAAGCTAAAGCTTAGACCTATTTTATTTAAAGTTTAAATTAAAATAAGATATATTTTTTGGAACTTTTTACTGTATTCTATATATTTTCAGAAAAATACAATGTTTTATTGCGGTCTTTTATAGAATGAACTAATTGATGATGTTCTAAAGCATTCATGTATTTTTTAACTGTTTTTGGATGCATGGAAAGATTTTTAGATATCTCAGTTTTAGTTACTCCCATATCATTTGATTCAAGATAAGATAATATCTTCTTGCTCTTTTCATTTACCAAGTAATAAAGCCTTTTTGCTTTTTCTGGTGGTATTTCCCCACTAAAATAAATATCATGATTATCCTCTTCTATGGAATTAATTAAATTAAAATCCAACAAAATTTCAACATGCCAGACCACAACATGACTTGCCATACCTAATTCTCTTACAATATTGTAATAATATGTACCTGGATTTTGTTCAATAAATTTGAAGATTTCTCTTCGTTTCTTGCTGACTAGGACATCTTCAATAGTTAACTTGGATCCTTCAACAATGATATTTCGATCAATGAAAGAATTTAAAATTTTTACAATCCCCATTTTATTAATGTTTATCGAGGATCGTGAAAATCTTCCGATAAGATAAGGAATGATTTCATCAAGTCGCATGGTTTTATTGCTATTTAAATAATCACGTAACTCGGTGTATATGATGGATTCATGATCTACTTGTTCCAATACAGGGTTAGGGCGTTGTCTTTCCATATTTATTCACCTTTATAATTGGACATTTTGATCATTCGATTTACTATCCTTTCGCGCTTTATGGGTGGGAGTGCTAACATTTCCCTGATGAATTCTAACTTTTCATTTTCGTCCCAATCAAATTGATTAATTTTTTCTAAAAATTCTTCACTTAAAAGAGAAATTTTAATCTCACCTTCTCGTTCAATTGCATTCAATATATTCTTATCGCTGAAGATCTTTTTGAGTTTATGGTTATCAAGTGGTTTTCTTTTTTGTTTTTTTATTTCCGAGACTCTTTTCTCATTGTGATCAGTATTAATTGTAATAGGTTTATCACATACCCAGCAGGTTTCATCTTTTTGAGATAATGTTGTTGCACAATTTAAACAATATTTTGCCTTGCATGTGGGACACACGTATATAATTCCTGTAATGGGCCCTTTATGAACGACACAAAAGTCGGATTCCTTTTCTATTGTTATTTCGCGCTCCGTCCTTTCGGTTTCTTCTAAGATCCGTTGCTCATATTCTTCATCAACAATCGTGATCTCTTCTTCCTTGATCTTCGCGGCTTTCTTGGGATGTTCCACTTCAGGACTCTTTTGAGATCTATGAGATTTAATGGGAGTTAACATTTCTGGCGTGATAAGTACTTCTCTAACAATTTTTTCTCTTTTTTCTTCAAATGGTATTATTTCCGTTCTTTTAATGGTAATTTTTCGGGTTCTCATGGTCTTGCTAGAGGCAGCTCTCTTTTTCTTTTGCTTTGAAATGATGACGTAGGCGGAGGGAATTGAAATTCCGACCGCGCTCAAGACGATGATGAGAATGATGATCATGAAAGGATTCGGAAATACGAATGCCCCAGGTTCGGCAAGGCAGAAATACGAAAGTTCGGTGGTCGTGAATTCGACATAATGCTCGACCGCGTTATGGGTAAAATCTTCCTCACGCCATCGCCCTTCTGAGGATATGTAATGATATAAGTGAAGATCTCCAGGATTGGCAATCACGGAAGGATCGTAATAGAAGCGAATGGTAATGCTCGAAAAAATTGATGGATCTTCATTAAAATGAGCATCTTGGAGTTTAATGCTGTAAAAATAACAGGCAAGTGGATCGTGATCCACATGAGGCAAATATGGGAAGATGTAATTCTGACGATGAACATCCAAGAAGCCGACAGCATTTATGGTTATATTTAAATCTAAACCAACCTCATTAACCAAATCTATATGGTTAAAGAAAGGTCTTAAACATGTATATTCCCAATCCAAGGTAAAAATTTTTACTTCTGATTGGTAAAACATCCCCCAAGTACTATTGCCCGATACTTGAATTGCATGTTGTCCATTTCCCGTTGGCATTGGGATCGTCGTGTTACCTTGAATGGTGATAAATTCAGTTCCATCCAAGGAATACCCCATCCAATCTAAAGTAGTGGTATTTTCAATACTGAGTAATAATCCTTCATTAACATTATCTCCAACATCATAATCCGGATCCCAAGAATAACCAATAGCATCTATATAATTGGTATAACCAG
>CAZRIR010000324.1:0-3258 GCA_964600195.1 uncultured archaeon
TCCTTTACTCCAAGTACTAGTTGACCTTTCCCCGTGGATCCATAAACGCCAGGTTCATCTCTCCATCCATTTATCATTATTACCGAATAGATGATTTTTGAGAAATATCGTGGTAAAATCTTTCTGTTCTCAAAACCGTTTTGTAATCCCACTATGATAGGTTTATCTCCTACTTTCAAAGAGATGTCTCTTACCACGCTTTCAAGGTTATAATTTTTCACACCGATCATTATGATGTCAACAGAAAGAATATCATTCAAATCTTCAATAACGTTTACGGGAATAGTTTCTGAATATTCTTTTTTATCTTTGTATATCACTAAACCATTTTCATTCATTTTCCGGGCATTTTCTCCCCTAGCCAGAAGATATATGTTATCATATTTTAAACTTAACCATCCTCCTATATTTGCACCAATTGCTCCTGCTCCATAAATAACAATGTTCATTAAATTTCTCAATCACATGCATTTTATTTTATATACCTTATTTATCAAAATCAAATTATTCTTTCAGCATAATTCGTAAAAATTCAATATGAAAAATTATTCAAAGAATTTTTCTAATTGAGAATGCTTTTATACATAAGGAAAAAATTAAAATTATTTTATTATTTAGGAGGAAAGATTCATTGGATTTAGAAGGTTTAACGAGGAAGTTAATGGATAAAGGTTTTTCTGAGCAACAAATACTTAGAAAATTAGTCGAGGCATACAAGGATCATAAGGATATTGATGACATGTCTGCTCAAAATTATGCCAAGGCCATCCTCGAGGAATGTCAAAAAAGTGATTTAAATTCAATTTCAGATCCATTTCTGAGAAAATTGTTGGAAATAAACAAGGCACAGGTTACAATTGGTAAGCAAGGTGTTGGATGTCGGGGCGCTGGTGATTTTTTCGTCCATAAACTTATTACTGAATTATCTGAAACAGACAAAAAAGCCTATCTATCTCCCAGTTCATTAGATGATGCAGGAGCCGTTCGTTTACGGGATATTACGGACTTTCAAGGAAAACAATATAATAGAGATGATTTAATTATCGTTTCTAAAATGGAGGGAATTCACTCTCGACTAAGTGATTTTCCATTCATATGTGGATTTCATGTTACCCGAGCTTGCTTGCGAGATTTATACGTGAAGGGGGCAAAACCAATCTCAATCATGATTGATGCTCATTTAGGAGATGATGCAGACGTCGGTAAATTATTTGATTTCATGGCTGGAGTTTCTACGATTTCAGAATTAACAGATGTACCAATAACAGCAGGATCAACCTTAAGGATAGGGGGCGACATGGTAATTGGAAATCGATTTGTAGGAGGAATCAGTGCGGTTGGTCTTACAAATAAGAGGTTGTTAGCGCGAAAGAATATTAAGTCAGGGGATAAAATACTCATGACTGAGGGGGCTGGAGGAGGTACAATCACGACAACAGCTATTTATTCTGGTAATCATGAGGTTGTACAAGAGACCATGAACATCAAATTCCTCGAAGCTTGTGAAACACTTCTAAAAGCAGAGTATCTTGAAGAAATCCATGCCATGTGTGACGTTACAAATGGTGGTTTGCGAGGGGATCTTTATGAAATCAATTATGAAGCAAAATGTGGGGTTATCATTTCAGAACAAAAAGTCCGAAAATTAGTCAACAGTAAGGTTTTAGATCTTTTAGAAAAGGTGGGTGTAGATTATTTAGGAGTATCTCTTGATGCTCTCTTGATTTATTGTTCTCCAAGCACTTCAGATAGAATAATCTCTGATTTGAAAAAGAAAAACATAGCATGCTTAGAGATTGGCCAAGTTGATGATTCAATGAAAGTATCGATCACCTTTGGAGATGAAAAAAAAAATATCCTTCCGCGATTTAGAGAGTCTGCTTACACAAAAATAAAACAAGAGATTGGAGAATATCCTCCAGATGCAATCAAATTAATGGAAGAAAAAGTGGAATTAGCCGCATCAATGGCACTGAAAAAGAGGAAAGATATTATTAAATACATCCAAAATTCAGGGTTTTAAATCCAATACTTCATTCATAGAACCTGATCTAAATCCTTCAATATCAATCGTAATATAAACAAATCCTAACTCTTTAAATTTTGTTTTTATTAGTTCTAGATTATCACTTATTAAAATTTTAGGGAGATCTTCAGGAAGAAATTCAATCCTAGCAAGTTTATTGTCATGATGCCTCACTCTTAGTTGCTTCAATTTAAAAGTTTTTTTAAGGAATGATTCTCCATCACTAATACGATTCAATTTTTCAACGTTAATTTCTTGTCCGTATGGTATTCGAGAAGAGAAGCATGCCATTGAAGGTTTAGATTGCACTTTTAATCCATAATATCTGCTAAGTTCTCTAATCTCCTCCTTGTTAATCTCATATTTTATGTAAGGTGTACAAATATCAAGTTCTTTTAAAGCTTTCATTCCAGGTCTGTAATCGCTAAGATCATTATAATTTGAACCATCTATTACCAGGTCAAAATCTTTTTCAAGTTTAATTTTAAGAATGGATTCATATAAACCTGTCTTACATATATAACACCTTTCTTCTGGATTACATCTAAAATTCTCATTAGCTAACGGATCCCTATCAATTATCAAATGTGGAATGTCATGTTTTTTGGCAAATTTTTTTGCTTCTTCTATTTCTTCATTAGGATAAAGAATGGAATTTTCGGTAATTAGAAGAGTTTTATGTGCAAATCTTCTGGAGAGAAAAGCCAAAAGAGAACTGTCAACTCCTCCTGAAAATGCTATTACAACATTTTGATTTTTAAAAATTGAGATAATCTTTTCTAATTTGATTTTTAATTCTTGAGATAAAACGTCACTCATTCAATTATTTCAATTAAATATTAAATAAAAAAATTAATGTTAATTTTAATTATCTAAAAATGCTGGCCACATTTAGCACAAAAAATTGCCCCTTCCTCTTTTTTAGCACCACAATAAGGACAAAAATTGCCATCGCCCCCACTTGCAGGGCTTGGTGCTCTTGCAGGCTGGGTGGTTGATTGCGCGCTTGTATATTCTAAATTTCTTAATTTCGCCAGTTTAATATATCCCAAAATTTCATATATAAAAGCTATTAAAATAGTTATCACTAAGAACCCGAGTATCATACATAAACTTGCTGTTTTTAAATTTTCTGCACCTTTTCTCGCATCATATGCGATTGCTTCTGGAAATAATGATGAATTTTCTATAAAGAATTCAGTCAATTGACTCCAAGCTAAATACTGTAATAG
>CAZRIR010000325.1:0-3257 GCA_964600195.1 uncultured archaeon
TTTCCTTTAAATAGTCTATCCTATCAAATATAGTTCCAACAATATAAATAAATATGATTAAATCAATAGCAAAAGAGAGAAATTCAAATCCAATATGGGGTGAACCCGCACTACCAAAAAGAGTTGTTGAATAAAATTCAATAATAACATATAGGACATAAAGATATGATAAAACATAGAACAATGAGATATAAGCCGATAATTTCTGAACTAATAAAATTCGCAATATGACAAATATTAATAAAATTGCATTAATTATTACTATGAATATAAAAATATTGGCCACATTGGGTAATACAAGCATGTCTCTAAAATAAATAATTGTTATAAAGAATAAATAAACGCTCAATAATAAAAAAAGTAAAAACTCTATTATCCGCGTAAATTTTCTTGATGATTTTTTTTGATATAGAAAATTATCTAATTTAATTGAATTGTCAATGCACCATTTGTATGCAAATAGGGCAATTAAAAATAAATTAGCAAAAAAACAAAACATGTAAAAATAGTAAACGATTCCATAAAAAATTATAATTATTGGAACAGTTAGAATTATTGCAAGTATGATTGTTATTTTTCCCATATTCTCAATTGATTTAAAAATTGAAAAAATTAATAAAACAAAGATAAATCCAGCAAAGATACCGCTAAACATTAAAATAAATAATACGAAATCTGGATTTAATATGATTGTTGTACCAATCAAAATTAAGAACCAAGTTATTATGAACATTAGTAAAATTATAACTAATAAGGGTTTTTTAAAAAGTTTTTTTAACCCAGATATGAATCTCATTTTATGTTTGTTATTGGATTTTCATTTGATATTTGTTATAAATCACAATTATATTTTAAAATATTACTTTATGATTACAAAAATCTCATTTTTTATGTTTGAAAATATAATAAATTCCAATTATGATTGTAAAAATTACGAAAAACCAAACGAGTACAAACGTTTGAACAGCAATTTGATGGGCAAGCTCGTCTCTTGGTATTCTAAAATTAATCTCTTGCAATATCTTATTAATTTGAACTACCAATTTCATGATAATTACAAATAAACCAATGGTATCAACACGGATAATCTTTAATTTATCTTGAATATAGTCAATCCTCTCAAAAATCGATCCCATAATATATAAAAATAATAAAATATCGATAATAAACGATAAAATGTCATAGGCTTGATTATCTTGATAATACCACCCGTACCATACATCAATAAAGATATATATCATGTAAAGAAAGGTTAAAAACGAAAACATGGAAATATAAGCTGCAAATTTTTTCATTAAAATCAATCTAATAAGCATGAGAGAAATTAAAACAACACTTATCCAGAATAAAAGAGAAAACATTCTTCCTGAATTTTGAACAATACTTATACTAATTCTCGAAATAAGCCTTACCGAGATAATAAAAACTCCTACTGTTAAAAGAAAAAACAAGATAAATTCCATAGTTCTTGTAACCTTGGATGCTTTTTTTTTAGCTAAATAATCATCCGTTTGAATAGATGTATCAATACAAATTTTAAAAGCAAAAAATGCTGTTAAAAATTGATTAACATAGATAAAAAAGGAAGATATCGTAATTATCAGACCAAATGCTTGAATAAGAATTGTAGCGGGGAATGTCAATAACAAGGCAGTTATTATCACAATTAAATTCATTTTATCGACAGGAATAAAGAATGAAAAGATCAACAAGATAAATGTAAATATAGTGAATGCGACCATCAAAAATATTACAAATCCCGTAAATTTTATCTCGCCTCTAATAATCGTATAGTTTATGATAAATATTACCATTAATACTAAAAACGTTATAAAAATTCCAGAGTATGTCTTTTTTTTAAATAAATCTTTAAGTCCATCAATGAATCTCATATTTTTCACTCTGTATATTTTTAAATAAAGAATTTAAGAAGATATGATATATAATTCATTTGGTTTTTCATTTATTTAAAATTGCTATTTGTAAATGTCTATAAAATTCTTTAAAGCGCTAAAATATTGCACTGGATTGAACGAAGATATATCATTATGACCTGCACCTTGAATTAACACTTTTATTTTATAAACATCTTCTGGAATGGAATCATAAATAACCTTAGCTTCTTCGACAGGAATGATATTATCATTAGTTCCATGTATTATTAGGACAGGTTTAGAAATTTTTTGCATTCTAGTATCATTCGAGAATTCTTTCAATGAATCTTCAGAAATATTTTTACTCTTGACACCAAATAAATTAGTCATTATATTATACAGATTACCAAATCCACTTTCAAAGATTAATCCATTAATCCTTTCAAAAGATCGTGATCCAATTTCAGAAGCACATACACTTCCCAAAGATCTCCCTTTAATGAAGATTGAATCATTCATGTCATGGTCATCCATCCAATTTAAAAAATTTTTAAAAATTGGTATTGCATCTGAAATCAAACTTGTATAGTATGGTTCTCCAGAACTAAAACCATATCCACGAAAGTCCATAACTGCTAAATTTACTCCTATATTAAAATACATTTCAGCAAAGTTTATATATTCAAGAGCAATTTCACCATTTCCATGGAATAATAAAATTGTTGGTAAATTTTTATCCTTTAAAAAAAGAAATCCACCTATTATGATCTCCGAATCTATTTCAAATTTCAAAATTTCAAAATTAGGTATTTTTCTAGGATAAAAAACAACATTAGATATGAGAGGTTCGTCAATAAACATTATTTAAACAAAAAAAATAATTCTATTAAAACATTAAGCTGTAAAGATATAAAAAATTTCTTACTTATCATCAACAGTCCACCAAAGAACATTATCTCATATTATGACCCGTTTATTTGTAGATAATATATTTTACGCGAGTTAATTTTTAACGTTTATTAGATTAATAAGCCCAATCTTAAATTATAGCTATTTACATTTGAAAAATAAAAATGGTTAGATTACAGAAAAATTTTAACTTTGAGCCAATATAGAATAAAAAATGTATTTTATAGAAAAATGATGCATAACAAATCTCCTAAGTACCTTTATAAAAGAATATGGTAATGAATTATATGAGTGATTATTAAATTTAATTGCAACTATTAAATACATTTACGTTCATATTAATTATTAGAAATTAGTTTAATAAGTATGAAAAGAATGACGATAACAAACATTGATGATTCAAATAGCGCTCTACAAGAGAGAAAATATAATTATGAAGATTTTGAAAATTTAAAGGATATCAGAGATTATATG
>CAZRIR010000326.1:0-3255 GCA_964600195.1 uncultured archaeon
ATTAGAAAATCTTTACCTTCAGAATTCATTAAAAAGCCAGAAAAGATAATTGGAAGTAGTAATAATAGTTGATAAGTAAATCCAGCAATATTTTCTAAATTTTTAAACTTTTATAATTTCTCATTAATGTTTTTGCATTCTACCCTTGTAGATTATTATTTTTAAAGTAATTATTGCTGAAACGATAATTATTGACTTATTATATTAAATAATTGATTTAGGAATGAAGATGGTATTTGTTCATATTATTAATCTAATCAATCTTGTACGGAATGCTAAAATGAACATCTACAGTCATTCTTGCAGGATTGAAGTTTAATTTGGAATCATGCCTATAATACACTTAGTATAATCAACACATTTTTATTAAATTCAATATTACACCAACTTAATACTATTTATAATTAAATATAGAAAAATCAATAAGTGAAAAAACAAGATGCCTGTAAAAGTAGCATTCATGCAGCTATCGAGCTGTTGGGGCTGCCACCAAAGTCTTCTTAACGCGCACCTTGGACTACTTCCAATCTTACCAGAGTTAGATATAGTCTATTGGCCTGCTGTTATTGACTTCAAGCATGAATCTTTAGTTGCCAGACCAGATGGTGATATCGTTGTAGGATTCATTGAAGGTGTTGCCAGAACCAAGCAAGATACTGCTAATGTAAAGTTGATGAGACAGAAATGTGCAGTTATTGTTGCGATTGGAGCCTGTGCCGTTCATGGGAGTGTAAAAGGGTTAGCTAATTTATTTTATAAAGATGAATTAATTAAGAGGAAGTTTTCCGAAGTAGAAAGCATAGCCGATGGTACTGGAGGTGAACCAACTGTAAATGTCCCTGGTTTTGAAGACCATATCACACTTATTAGAGACATTATTGATGTAGATGTGTTCATTCCGGGATGTCCTCCCACAACCGAAAATATTCTTGCAGCTATTTCATACCTACTAACTGTTGTTGGGGAAGGACCCGCTTCTCTTGATAAAAACAAATCTGTATGTGATACTTGCAATTTAGCGAAAAAAGGATGCCTCTTAGATGAAGGAATATTATGTTATGGTTCAATCACCGCGGCTGGTTGTGAAGAAATGTGTCCTAATAAAGGAGAGGCTTGTCTTGGATGTTTCCGGCCAACTGCAAAACCACATAAAAATGCTGAAAAATTAGCGAGCATTGTTAATGATCTAAATGCATTAACACCAAAGCAAGCAGCTAGCTTACAACACTTCTTAGATTTATATTTAGGTGTAGCAAATATAGGGAATTTTTACTTCCGCGGAGATTTAATTCAAAGACTTGCATATGAACCAGATAGTTTTGTTGTTAAAGAGGTAGATGGTAAATTGACTCTTGACGTAGCTCCTACAGGAAATAAAATTATTGATAATATCGCAGCTATTGCATTATTTCTTTTAAAGGATGATCCTAATTTTAAATACAGCTCAAAGACAGTATGTAGCCATTGTGAGAGAGAAGTTGCTGACAAGGTTCCGGGCAAGTTAAAGCGTGATTACGAAGGATTACCAGATACGGATAAATGTTTCTTAGAGCAAGGGTATATTTGCTTAGGACCTGTCACCCATGCCGGATGCGGGACAATATGCCCAAATAAAGCCAATGCACCATGCTTGGGATGTTATGGACCCCCTGTTGGCGTGAAAGATCAAGGTGCCAAGTTCATGAGCACTTTAGGTTCTTTATGTGCGGATAAAGACCCTGAAGAAGTTTTAGAACAAATTAAAGATCCAGCAGGATTATTTAACAGATTTACTGTCGCTGCTAGTACTTTAGGATATAAAAGAAAAGAAACCGGAGGGAATTAAAACATGGTAAAAGAAATAGAAGTAGAACCAGTCACTCGGTTAGAAGGACACGGCGGATTACACATTAAAATTGGAGACGACGGAAAAGTGCAAGACGTGCAATTTAACATCACTTCCACGCGATTTTTTGAAAAATTCGTGGAAGGACGTTATTGCGAGCATATCCCTCGTATAAGTCCAAGAATATGTGGTATCTGCCCCATTCCACACCACCTAACACCCACGAAAGCGGTGGAGGATGCCTGGGGCGTAGAAATACCTCCTGCGGCTTATAAATTACGCCAATTGATCATGAACGCTAAGCAATATAGTTCTCACCTGTTGCATTTTTATGCCTTAGCAGCACCTGACTTCCTGCTAGGACCAATGGCAGACCCTGCCCTGAGAAATGTCGTGCACGTGATCAATAAGATGCCTGAAGTGGGCGCTATGGCCTTAAAAATGATGGATTTTGGTCAGAAACTCTGCGCTGAAATTGGTGGTAAATCGGTTCATCCCATCTCTGCAATCATTGGTGGATTTAAAAAACCAATGAGTGAGGAGGGAAGAGACAAGTTTCTCAAGCAAATCGACGAGCAGATCGAGTTCACCAAGAAAACCGTGGATATTGCCTTGAAGGTGGTTGATGATTATTTTGATGTCATTGCCAACGTGGGAGTGGTTCCGACGTATTATTTGGGAATGACCAAAAATGGTGTTCATGACATTTATGATGGAGACATCCGGGTTGTTACACCTGATGGAAAGAAAATAGATTATAAGGTAAATGATTACTTGGAAGCTATAGGTGAGCACATTCCAGAACATTCGTATGCCACGCATACTTACTACAAACCTGCAGGATATCCTGAAGGTATCTATCGTGCAAACACCTTGGCAATGGTTAATGCTGCTGACAAGATGGCAACTCCTTTAGCCGATCAAGCACTCAAGGACATGCGCGCCAAGATCGGAGAATGTCCCCATCACACGTTTGCTTACCACTGGGCCCGTATCATCGAGACCGTGGAGGCAATCGAAATGATCGCGACCTTGCTCAAGGATCCGGACATCGTGAATCCCGATTGCAAGACCTTGGACGTTGAGCCAAGAGAAGGCAACGGCGTGGGTGTAACTGAAGCCCCACGTGGATTGCTCTTGTATAATATCTGGTCTGATGCCCAAGGAATGTGCAAGAAGGCCAATCTCATGGTCGCGACCAATCACAACATTGCGGGAATCGAGAAATCTTTGATGCACGTTGCCAAGCAAGTGTTTGAAGACAAGGCGTTGGATGGATTGAAATTACCAGATCCATGGATTAAATAAAAAATTTTTATTACAATAATAATTTATATGAAAGTGAGAAAAAATGGTAAGCGTTGATTATGAATTAAGAAAAAAAGTAATGGATGCTCATATACATGATGCTTTAAAATATTGTTATCAAT
>CAZRIR010000327.1:0-1201 GCA_964600195.1 uncultured archaeon
AAATTCTTGCTCGTTGTACCGGCATTAAGTAATTCATCAGTTATATTATAAACAGAGAAGGTCACTTTTATTAATCCTAATAATTGAGATGAAACACTCAAGCTTGTAGAATAATTAATAGAAAAAATATCATTACCTAAATGCGTCATGTTATAACTTTCATGGTGTTGATTGAGATCAGTGAGTTCGACGAAAGTATAATTTACACCTCCCGTAAAATCAGAAGCATCAACCGTAATGTTTATGGATTCAAAATATTGATAAATGCTTGTATCATTAAGGGTAATGTCATCAAGACTTAAAGGAGCTCCTACCGTGTATGCCGACTTAGGAAGAACAATCTCTTGGTTTTCAGATTCATTCGGATTAACCAGCAAGGCATTTATTGAAATAACGAATAATCCACTTATAATCAAGAAAATGCTAAAAAGAAGGGGAACTGATGCTCTTTTTCTATTCATTTTTATCTACTTCTCAATTGTTTATTTTTCAATTCTTTATTTTTATAAACTAAAATTCCTATGATTGGGATGGATATTGGTATGATGTAGCAGAAAAATAAGGCGGTAATTGATAATTCCAAATTAACTTGGAATAAACCAGATTCAATGATTTCTCCATTACTATCTTTCAATTCATAGTAATAGGTTTTAACGCCAAATTCATATGGATTAATTGTAGAGTAAATTAAAGCCTCAAGACGGTTACTTCCAGGTGCCAATTTGCCCTCTATTACCATGTTGGTTGGAAAAAGATTGAATTGAGGATCTTGTTCAGTAATCGTCAAAGTATAATCTTCCTCAGATTTCTTATTATTTTCAACCATCATGATTAGGTGAGAGTAACTCCATTGGGCCACGCTGGAAGGATATGTTGTTCTCAAGGTTTCAAGAGGATCAACAACAGAAATGATGATAGATTCATTGTAGTAAACTATTCCGTATTTAGATAATTCCATTAAAATGGTTGTATTTTGATCCGTTGAGGAAATCTCTAATTGATATATTAAAAATTTTAATTCATCAGGATTTAGTGGTACTTCTTGAGGAAATATTGCGGAATTGATGAGATCATCTCCTGAAAAACTCACGTTTATGGATTGCGTGGCATTTAACAAATAGTTTTTTAAATTAAACGTGACTTGAACATATTCTCCATTGACTACTTCATTCTCATAAAACAAGGGAGTATATTTGAAAGA
>CAZRIR010000327.1:1301-3254 GCA_964600195.1 uncultured archaeon
CCTAATCCCTCAATTGGTTCAGCAACTAAGCCCGATATTACATTAAAAGATAAGATCACGTCTTTATAACAAAATTTCGTTGAATTAACCCATATAATAACTCTATATCCATCTCCATAAGGTAAAGCATCAGTAATGTTATAAATAAGAGTATGCGATAAATTTACAGAATCTGTATTACCAGATATGACTTCAAATGTCGTATCATTGAGGGGATATTGTAATTCATAAACCATATTGACATCAGGAATAAAGGTGGTGTTCATAAATGAATCATAACTGAGTCTTGATGTGATATTCATTACATCTTGATTGAAAATGTAATCAGGTACGGTATCAGTCACGTTAAATGATGCGCTCAATTGGAATGCACCGTAAATATCGGTAGCTTGTAAATAAGCATCAATTAATTGCAGGTTTGAGGTAAGATTTTTATTATCACTTGCCAATGACGCTGGAAAAATTATGTAATCATAAGCATGATTCGATTCATCATAAAAATTACTTTCAAAACCTTGATACATTTCAAATGCTCTATCATAAAAAGTGATATTTCCCGTGACATCGAACAATTTCAAGCACGCTTCCATCATGAGTGCATTTTCTTCCAAATTCACTTCTTTATCGGTATCAAATGATAGTTCGGTTGTCCAAGATGCATCGTGCGTGTTATGATAGTAAAGTCCTAAGGTATCATTCCATAATCTGATCTCCATTTTTTGAAATATAGAAGTGGCATTGTTTAAATAAACCGTTTGATTCGTCTGAGTGAAGCAATCTAATAACGCCATTATTCCTAACGCATTTACGCTTAGATATTTTTCGTTATCATCAGAACCAACAAAATCAGACCAATCAGAATCAGCTCTAAAATCAAAACCATAATTTTGATTATCCCATAACTTATCAACCAATAATTCCATTGTTTGATTTGCCTTATTTAATGCCTCATTTTGAGTTGTAGGGTCGTCGAATTGAGAGGATTGTGCGATTAACATTTGGGCCAATATTGCATATAATTGATCCTCTGCATACTTATCGACTCCGAGAGATGAATTGGTATGTAAATATCCTTCATAATTTGTATCCCAGAATTCTTGTCTATTGATGAGATGATACATATTTAAAATATCTGTATCGGATGATGAAGCATAATTATCAAGTAGTAGGATTATTGGCATTACATTATCAATGAGTGAGCGATTGTAATTTATTACATCTCCAGTAGACCCATTTATTGAATCTATAAAACCATAAGACGTGTTATTGCCATAATACCACAGGTTCGTCGATTTTAAATCTTCATATATACTATACGTTTCACTTCCACTGAGATCATCGATGTATTTCTCAACAGTTTTATAAAACAATAAATTATCAAATGAATATACTGCATCATCAATTATGTTCCCATCAACATCTCCTCTCCGATAATAAAGTAAATCAGAGTAATCTGATTCAAAATTATTTTTTAGAAAATTACTTGTATTTATTAAATGAATTCTATAAGGTGGGATGAGGTCTTCTGCTGAGGGTCCAGCAACGAAGGGAATTTTAGGAATGTCAGAATAATAATTTTGATTTTTATTTGATAAATTTTGATTTACTTGATAATGAACTAATACTATACTTAGTAAAAATGTGATTATAAAAATGAGACATAAACCATGTTTAAGATGAGTTCGTACTTTCATTTTATCACTTTTTGTCTTAAAAAATGGAGAAGACCATATTTAGCATTCATTATCTGTATGTAATGTAATAACGATTTATTATAAAAAGATTTCTTGATTAAATAATTTTTTTTTTTTATGTGGTTTTAGCTTTAATATATTGCGCAAGATCAGATATATCGAGTCTTATTTGTTGCATCGTGTCTCTATTTCTTATGGTGACTGTATTGTCATTAAGTGAATCATAATCTACAGTAATGCAAAATGGGGTGCCTAATTC
>CAZRIR010000328.1:0-3254 GCA_964600195.1 uncultured archaeon
GATAAATAAAACGATGAAGGTAAAATTAAAATTGCTTAGCATTTATCATTAAATAATGAAAAAAATATAAAAACATCTAAAAAATTTGGAGAAGGATAATGGGCAAGAATTTATTGAGATCCCGATTAGATGGTTCTCTTGAAGGAAATGTACTTCAATTCTTATCCTCTTTAAAAGAAGATCTATGGATTGTTGAAGAAGATATTATCGGCACGGAAGTTCATGATATAATGCTACATGAACAAGGAATTCTTGATAAACTAGAGATAAGTACAATCCTGATCTCCCTTGAAGAAATTAAAGAGAGGTTTAAAAATAACAATATTAGTTTGGATCCCTCCTTTGAAGATATCCATCCCTTTATAGAAAAATGCGTTATTGATGATATTGGCATTGAAATCGGAGGTAAAATTCATACAGGAAGATCTAGAAATGATCAAGTTTCCGTTGATTTGAGATTAAAAATTAGAAAGGAATTAAACAACTTGGCAAGTAAATTATGCAATTATATAGAGACCTTGGTTAATCTATCAGAAAAAACCCTTCATGCGTTTATGCCTTTATATACTCATCTCCAAAGAGCTCAATTAGGAATTTTCGCCCATTATATTAATTATTATATTTCACAATCTTTGAGAACTTTGAGAAGGATAGAGGAAATATACCAGAGGATTAATTTAAATCCCCTCGGCGCCTGTGCAATTGGAGGAACTAGTATAAATATAGATCGAAAAAGAACTGCAGAATTATTAGGATTTTCGGGAATTGTAGAGAATTCAATTGATGCTGTTAGTTCAAAAGATTTTATTCTTGAACCTCTCTCGGCATTATCTTTATTAGCAATTCAATTTTCTCGAACTGCAGAGGACTTGATCATCTGGTCCAGTAGGGAATTTGATTTTGTTGAAATAGATGAAAGCTATTGTTCTGTATCAAGTGTCATGCCACAAAAAAGAAATCCCGATTCCCTAGAATTAACCCGGAGTAAATGTTCAAAAATAATTGCAAATCCACTTACTGCCTCTTTAATCATAAAAGCCATTCCTTCGGGATATTTTTTAGATTTCCAAGAATTAAAAATGTTGTTAAAAAATTCATTTGAACTTACAGATTCAATCATTGACATCTTAATCGGAATATTTTCATCAATTAAAGTAAACCATGAAAAAATGAAGAAAGCCATTGATGAAAGCTATATTTTATCTTTGGATATAGCGGAAATTTTGGTAAAGGAATATTCAATTCCTTTCAGGCAAGCGCATGAAATTATCGCATCAATTGTAAAAAATTCTAAGAATCCAAGGGAACTACTAAATAAAAAACAGATTGAAAGTGCGATTTTTAAAATTCTAAATAAAAAAATCAAATTACCAGATAATTTCATGGATACTATGAAAGATCTTGAAACCTGCCTGAGTAAACGCGTGAGTGAAGGTTCTCCCTCCCCAAAGGAAGTCGCCCTGCTCACAATGAAATTTAAGGAGGAACTCGATATTATAAAATGGAATTTATCAAATCGAATTAAAGAGATTCAAAACGCTGATCTACTACGAAAAAATTTGATTAAAAAACTTACAGAAGAAAAACCTTGAGACTATCAAATCTTAATTGAAGAATCCCCCTAATTATTTTTCGTAAATTTTTTTAATTTATCATATCAGAAAAAAAACACATTCCTCAAGGAACTTTTTGAATATTGTCTAAAAAAAATGACTAAAACTTAACCCTTGTTTTCTTTAAGTATTTGTATCTTATATAATTTGTAATGCAACTCGTTCAACAAATTCAATGCAAACCGTTAAGAGTATTAAAGGAAATTACGTTTATTTCAAAGAACTTGTTTAATGTAACGACATATACCGTACGACAACGTTTTTTTAAGGATTATCATTGGATTCGATATAATGAGTTATGGAAATTGTTAAAATCCCACGATGTATATGAACAAATGCAAGATGTATGTGGCTCTCATCCACCACAACAAGTGTTAAGGCAAGTAGATAGGAATTTCAAGAGTTTTTTTAAAGCAATTAAAGTATAGAAAAGGAATCCAACCAAGTTTCAAGGAATGCCACGACTTCCTCGCTACAAGCGGAAAATGGACATAATATGGTCTATTTTACTTCTTTACAATGTAGACTAGTAGAAGGTCATATTTTACTTACAAAAAAATGGAAAAATTAGGATTTCCGAAAGTAAGGACTAATCTCAAGAAAATAAAGGGAGTTCGAATCATTCCATTCGGGGATAGATACAAAATTGAACTTATCTACGATTACGTACCTAAAGACTTACATTTGAACGAGAAAAATATTTTAGGAATTGATTTAGGGTTCATTAATATCGTAACTATGTCAGATAACCGTGGTAGCAATCCATTGATTATCAAGGGCGGTGTTGTGAAATCAATCAATCAGTATTATAACAAGCAATTGGCACGTTATAAATCTTTAAGTAAGAGATATAATGGCACCATTATCACAAAACGTATTTTAAAGCTTCATCGAAAGCGAAATAATAAAATAAGTGATTTCTTTCATAAGACATCTCGAATGGTAATCAATCATTGCATTTTAAACGATATTGGAACAATTGTTATTGGATATAATGAGGGTTGGAAGCAAAATGTAAGAATTGGAAGGAAAAATAACCAAAACTTCGTTTCCATTCCTTTTTTAAAATTCTTTCATCAAATAGAATATAAATCAGAAATGATCGGAATTAGAGTGGTGAAGACCAATGAAGAATACACCTCGCAAGTGTGCTCTTCGTGTGGAGTCATTCGTAAGTCAAATCGAAAATAACGTGGTCTATATATATGTAGTTATTGTGGTATTGTTCTAAATGCTGATGTAAATGCTTCAAGAAACATATTACAAAAAGGAATCCCTGAGTCCAAAAGGATAGGGGATAGAGGATGCTTGAACCATCCAATAGTATTAAAGGTCTGACCGTTAATCTCTAAATCCACACCTCATAAGGAGTGGTTGTTCAAGACTTATAGATCTATTAGTTTCTCTCTATAGAATAATATCTCCTTATGTATTATTTTCATATAATACAATACAAAATATATTATAATCAATTTGAAATAATTTTGTAATGATATATCTTTTATATTCAAATTTATAAATGGCATAATCATAGTTTTAATCCCTTAATAGTATTAAAATAATAGACAAAAACTTTTTATCATATGATATAGAGATCATTATATATATAAAGAAAATTTATTAAACAACTAAAAGTGAATA
>CAZRIR010000329.1:0-3248 GCA_964600195.1 uncultured archaeon
TTTAATCGATTTCCTTACCGCAATCGGGACAGATTTCTGAAGACGTCTCTTTTCCACAATAAGGGCAAAATTTATGTTGTATAGGAGGTTCTTTGACTGTAATAACATCATATTGTACTGGAATTGTGGGAGCTTGCTGCGGTGGTGGTGGTTGTATTTGTGGTTGATTAGTTTTTCCACGCAGGGCTTGTTGTTTCTTGTTATTTTCTACAATCGTAATTATAATTCCCAAAAATAAAAAAACTCCCCCAAATACTGCTAAGTACGTACTCTCAATTATGATTATATCAAAAACAATCATTAATATTCCTATAACGATAAAACAAGGTGCAGATTCTTCCTGTGCCATAGTACTTTAGTTAAATATTCTTATTTTAAATTCAATATGTTTTATCTAAATATAGAATTATCTAAATGTAAAAATTTAAATACTCCCAATGAGAAAATACTCTTTTTAATTCTTCTATTTGATGTTTATGGAGTATATTTTTCTGATGTTAGAAAGAATTTAATTGATGGATATTACATAAGATATATCAAATATAGTTAGTACAATTATTTATCCAAATTTGAGCTAATCAGTCCTAAAACCCACTTTTTTATCTCTAAAAGATTTTTTAATAAACCGGCTACATTCTCTTTAGGATAGGGTTTTTCAGGAGGAAGTCGTTGAGCAAAAGTCATCCATTTATTGAGTGCGAGCTGAACTAAACTAGCGCCTTCTGCTTGCATGAACATTGGAACGACTGCAGCACTTTCACGAGCATCTCCGATGGCAAAATAAACTTTACGAGCAATTGCTTCTAACATCGATAAATTTGCGGCTTCATCGAGCTTTCTTTCTACCAAGATATTTTTTAAGATTTGTTCCTTGATATCAGCGTCTTTCGAATTGAATTTTACTTTTCTTTCTTGCAACTTTGGTTGTATTTCAATAAGTAATTTTTCATTCGTGCTTTCTTCCGAGCTATACATCTTAATCTTTAGCTGGTCATCTAATGCCTCTATTAACGTGAATTTTTTTTGCTTGGAATGATATAATATCGCCTTGGATCCACCTTTACTACTATCTTGCGATAATTGAATGAAAATACACCTGCTACTTATCGTATTAGATGTATGATATGCAAGTTCAAACAACTCTCGGGCATTTAGAGAGCTATATTCCTCCATTATTTCTTTGGAGGGCCATTGTGTAGTGATGGTGCTCTCGAATTGTTCTAATAATTTATTTTCCATTGCTCAAAAACTTTTAAAATTTTATTATGAATGAAACGAATTGATAATATAACACTAATTTTCATTAAAAAATATTGTGTTTCTATTAAAGCTCTTTATTAAAGAGACGATTCCCCTTCAACCATAATTAATGAGTTACTTGTTCATAAGCTTTTTCAAGTCGCACCATAGCAGTATTTATATCATCGGCAGTAGCTCCAATGGCCGCATTCATCACGATATATGGTGTGGAATAATCCTCACAGCATGTTCCAAATTTTTTTTCACTTGGATCAAAGACTCTTGGTCCTGTAACCCGTAAATTATAAAGAACTCCTCCAAGAGCCGTCAGTTGTTCTTTTTTAAGGTTTTCAAGCGATAACGCCACAGCAACGGGATTAAAAATGTCTAAAATTCTTTCTCCTATTTTATTGGCAAAAATCTTCATTTTATCTTCCAATAGCTTGCGATTTAGTTTCTGCTTTTCGAGAAGCTCTTGATAACCATTAAAACCCAATTTAAGCATTGAAATTAAAAAGTTTACAATTGGTGTTGCAGAAGCCCTGCCCGCATAAGCTTTGCTTACATTTTCGATGATTTCCCTTTTTGGAGAGATTATTACCGCTCCACCAATGGGGGTTAAGAAATTTTTATCCGTGGATTGAATGATGACATCAACGCGTCCTGCATCAATTGCTGAACGTATGAGCCCCATCCATTCGGGACTTTGAACACCATAAGCATTAATAATGATATGAACCATGTCTTTTTCCTTGGCAAACTTGCTTATTTCCTTTAAATCATCATGTTCTCGAGGTGGAAAGAAACTTGTCAGGGAAATCACTGCAAAACATTCTTCGTCGTATTCCCGCTTAATATCCTCAATGGGAATTCTTACCGCATCACCAAATATTTTTCCCTTTATAACTTTTTGTTCCACTCCCATTAGATCCATTGCTTTCAATAAAGATTTATGATCGATCTGTGGAACCAATATTTTATTTTTTTTCATGGAAGATTGCGGAGGATTTATTGGTTTTAAAGCACCTAAACAAAGTGATAATGACATGCCCGTGCATAATGGTAAGACCATAGCATCCTTTATGTTTGGTAAGCTGGTTTTTTTAAAAAAATTTCGAGCAAGTGAATTGGTGATCTCGTACATTATAGATCCGCCAGGGGCTTTAGGTTGAGGTGCTGTTAAGAAACCGCTCCTACCAATCCCATGGCAAAAACCTGCGGACGTTTCCAAATGAAGAGGGGAGGCAATTCTTGCTTCCCTTTCACCAACTCTTGATGCTTCGGGATCCTTGTCGGTATCCATAGCGGATAAAAATTGGAGGAGAAATTTGATTTGCTCCTCGCTCCAAGGTTTTTGAGGAACAGCCTTTTGTTCAAATAAAATCTTGATTGGTTTCAAGAATTCATTAAAAACAATTTGTCCTCGATTTAGTATGTTTTGAGGAATATTTAGATTATTAAGTCTCTCAATAAATTTGTGAAAATTAACCAAGTTTCAACACTTTTTTAAATTATTGGCGGCCCTCGAGGGGAATCGAACCCCTATCCCTCCGCAGGATAACTGGGTTTGAAGCCCAGCGTCAGAGACCACTTATCGTTTAAAATTTAGATAATTTTAAAATCCAACCGTCAAGGGCCATTTTAATTGGTATTATATTGTCATAATTTTACATATAAATTGAATTTTATTTTTTCTCGTATTTTTGAGAATGATTATGCATAATTTGCATATTGAATTTGAAAAAAGAATTATACTAAATCAACTAAATTGCAATGAATTTTGAAGGGAATGTTAGTAAAATATCGATCCCCGTATTTAACATATTTTTCAAGTATCATGTTCACAACTTTAATATATTCACCACCAGTGCCAATAGCAATATTTCTATCCTCATTAGATAGAACGCAAATAATTATACTCAAATCATTTTCGATGGGATTTGGTTTCACCTTAATATCTTGAATATGGATATCGGGAAAAAAACTAAAAATTTGTTTTATTAATGTTG
>CAZRIR010000330.1:0-2972 GCA_964600195.1 uncultured archaeon
TGATGAGCCATTGCATTGTTGAATGTTCCTTAGATTTAACGGAATTTGGTTGACTTTCTCTAATGAACTCATAGGTATATAAATCAGATTTTTCTTTGATTAAATTGATTGTTTTTTCTTCATACTTTAGATTAGTAACAAAATTAATGGAGTTATCAAATTTTTTCGCTGAGAGTATTAGTCTTGCGGTATGATCAGAAACTCCAAATTTTATCTCTCCCGATGCTTGGGGGAAACCATTAATAATTGTAATTCTACCTTCTATACCCGCTATTTCTGCCTTTGATTGAGCATTTGGCAGAGCTCCAGAAATATTCAACCGTACCTCGGGAATTAATTTTGAAAATTTCTTTATCGAACTAATGTATGAATATACTTCTTTTATTTGATTAATTACTTCTAATCTATCTTTTGAGAACCCCATATCGATTATTTTACCATTTTCCGGTAATTCTATGAATTTCTGGAACTTTTCATCAAAAAAATTCTCTGCAGACTTGATTGCTATCTCAATATTGTTTCCAAGACAAATAAAAGCCGTGATTGCTGAAGAAAGGACACATCCAGTTCCATGAATATTTCCTTGAAAATCAATCTTTCTTTTTTCATATGTGTGATACACCTTTTCCAGTCCTTTTTCTGTTTTTCGATTGATTATGGCTAAATCAATTATTTTCTCATCAGTAGAAATAGCATTTTTTATGATGACACCTTTCTCTTTTTCATTTCTTTTCGAATCGAGATTTATTTTATCAAAAATAATACTTGCAACCTTTTTGAGTTGAAAGAGATTTTTTTGGCTTAACTCTTCTATTTTCATTCCAGAATAATATAACGCCTCAGAAATGTTTGGAGTAAGAACTTTCACGTGAGGGAAAAATTCATTTTCTATTTTTTTTTCTAATCCCTCATCAGATAAGCGACCCCCAGCACTGGAAACTGTTATAGGGTCATAAATAATTGACAAATCATATTTTTTAATGAAGTTTATAACTATTTTTAATGATTCATTATCAGGGATCATTCCTATTTTTACATGTTTAACTGGATAATATTCTAAGATTGACGATAATTGATCTTCTAAATGACTTGATAATGAACTGAATCCAAAAAATTTAGATGCAGTTTGATACGTTAAGGCAGTTATAGCAGAAAAAGGATGAACTCCACAACGATCAAAAGTTCTAATATCTGCTTGGATTCCTGCTCCAGACGTAGGGTCTGCTCCTGCAATTGTTAAACAAAAATAATGGCTTCTATTCATGTATCATTAGATGATTTCATGGCAAAAAAAGTTATTTAACACGATCATAAGCCCATCTCGCCTTGTCTTCAAGGCCTAAAGCTTCATATGATTTTCCTAAAAATAGGAAAGCTTCGGGAAAATCAAATTTTTCTTTTACTAATTTAAAAAGATAATTTATAGCCATGTCATATCGACATCTTAGATAATTAGCTTTTCCCTTTAGGAACATTATCTCGAATTTATGATTTTCTCCATATTTAGAGGTTAAAGAATCAATCTTGTCTAATGCCTCTCCAATTTTATTCTCCATAAAATGCTGTTCTATTTGCTCTAAATTTTTTTTGAATTCTATATCTTGAGCAATTTTTGAAATAATTCTAATTTCTCTTTCTTTGTTTTCCTTCTCAATTTCATCCTTTTTCTCTTTTTCTTTTTGTTGAAAAAATTCTCTATATTTTTCAATTACTAATGGAGAATAAGGTATATTACATAAGGGACAATTTTTCGAATGATTAAACCAATCCTTCAGACAATTTGCATGAACAGGATGATTATTAGGACAATCGACTCTCTCATTTGTTTTTTTTTCATCAATATCCTTATGACATATGAGGCACTTCATGGTAACTCTTTTTTTATGTTCTAACGTTCCATACTAAGTAGATAATAATCTCCTTAAAATGTGAAATGTTATTTTTTGAGGTTTTTATTGTAAAAATTCAAAATTATAATAAAATTCCAAATTTAAAAATATGTTTAAATTAGAATATTTTTATTATGTGGTATAATAAAATCAAAAAAGTAGAATCGTGAAAATTACTCTTGGCAATTAATCGACCAGACCTTCTTTCCACGCTGATGAAAAGTTTTATAGAGGTAAATGATGAAACTGAAGCAATCATTGTTTCTGATGCTGATGGATTGATAATTGGTGGAGAAAAACGTGAAGATATAAACTTAGAAATCGTTTCCGTTTTATCTGGTATCATTAATCCAATTTTAGAACGAATCAGGGACGAATTTTCATTTAAAAAATTTGGAAATGCTTCTTTTGATACAGATGACCACCGACTTCTTTTTATTAGCGTTGATGAGAAGATAACATTAAGTTTGGTCATAAATAACATGGCTTCTATTGACCGTTTCTCACCTTATGCTTTTTTCTTAGCAGAAAAAATTGCTCAAATTCTTAATGCTACAGAAGATGATAACATTCAATTTATTCTCCCTCATTTTGATCAAGCGGCTTATGCTTCTCAAAGATTAAAAAACCAGGTTTATCAATTAAGATTAGAATCAGGAGGAAATTATAAATTTAAATTTATAATTATAGGAGACCATGAGGTTGGAAAAACATCAATTGTAAGAAGATTTGTTGAAGATAAATTTACTTATGATTATCGCGCCACAATTGGTTTAAATATTTTATCTCATGAATTTGAATCCTTTGGAAATAAAATTTCTCTCTCCCTATTTGATGTGGGTGCCCAAAAATATTTCAAACGGTTTAGAAAGGCTTACTATTTGGGAGCTCAAGCGGCCTTTGTTGTTTTTGATATTACAAATCGTCAAAGTTTTGAAAATTTAGATGGTTGGATTGAAGAATTAAATGATTTTATTGGAGATATTGATTTACCCATTACCATTATTGGTAATAAGATTGATTTAGAAGAGAATAGGGTTGTTAGTACAGAGGAAGGATCAGAAAAAGCTTCTCTTCTTTCCA
>CAZRIR010000330.1:2982-3239 GCA_964600195.1 uncultured archaeon
TATTGAAACCAGCGCATTATCAGGACAGAATATTGAAGATGCATTTGTTTTAATATCTTATCATTTTATCATGAGAAGTAAGGAAAAAGAAGAAGGGCGGTTGAAAGAAGCATTATCAAAAGAAATTAATTCAATATTGAATGAAAAGGGTAAATTAACTTTAACTTTTATAGCAGAAAATGCCTTTTGGAGTCCTGGATTACAGATCATTTCTGAAATTGAACAATTAGGTAAATATTCTAAAGTAAAGGATACTA
>CAZRIR010000331.1:0-393 GCA_964600195.1 uncultured archaeon
GAATATAATGGAGCATGATCACGAAACTTCCTGTAAATAATGATGGTAATCTTAATTTTGTTAATGTTTCGATAAATTCCGAATAGGTTAAAGCAGAAAAAAATGATAAAAATACAAAAATGGAACCCATGATTCTTAAGAATAAAAGTAGAGAATAATATAACCCCTCCATGTAAATGGAAATCACTCCTATTCGAAAAATAATAGAACTTCCAATATAAAATGGGATGAAAATTGTCATTATAATCACAAATGGTAAAATCAGCTTGATCCTAGATAAAATTCTCAAAATATTTATTCGAAAAATTAAATCTAATATTAAAGTAATCAATATTATTGTAAGAATCAGATATATGTCATTAATAATTAGAAAGGGTATGACGATGATAAATG
>CAZRIR010000331.1:403-3234 GCA_964600195.1 uncultured archaeon
AAATTGATAATCGGATTTAGTTTACTCAAATAGCAAGTCTCTTCTTCATGTCGAAATGGTAAAGTTGCTTCCAATCTGATTAATCTCTCCCATTATTCAATAATTTGTTTAAATAATTAATCAATGATTAAATAGTTGGTTCTTTTTATTTATAAAAGGTTCTTGGAACGTCTTTTATGATATTTTAGAATTTATATAGGAAATTAATGTATAACTTATAATGTAAAATTTTATATATTAGGGAATCATTTTTCATACTAAATTATAAATTTTTCATACTCAATTAAAATAAACAAAAGGTATAATATAACATGCATTTACCAGATGGAATAGTAAATCCGTACATTTTGGTAGTGTTATGGATAATAACAATCTCCATTATGGTATTAGGATTTTATAGGATCGGGAATAGTAAATTCTTTGCTGAAGAAGATTCTGAAAAAATAATACCTTATATTGGTGTAATTGCCGCTGTAATTTTTGCGTTTCAATTTGTTAATTATCCAGTTCCAGGAGGAACTTCAGGGCATTTAGTTGGAGGTACACTCGTTGCTGTGATTCTTGGCCCTTGGGCTTCTGTTATTGTCCTCTTTCTTGTCTTAGTTGTTCAAGCATTATTTGGTGATGGCGGTTTTACTGCTTTAGGTGCCAATGCTTTTAATATGGGAATAATAGGAGGCGTCGTAGGTCTATTCTTTGTAAAGGGAATAATTATATTGTTGAATAAAACATCAATGAATAAGGAATATAAAGTAACTATCGCCACGGCAATAGGTTCATATATTGCGATTGTATTAGCAGCTCTTATATGTGCATTTGAAATTTCGATTGGTGGTTTGGTACCAATTCAAGTTGCGGTTCCAGCAATGGTCTTTTGGCACCTCTTAATTGGAATTGGTGAAGCTGTAATTTCAGCTTTAGTTATTTTTTATATATATAAGACCAAACCATCCCTAATATTAACTGAAGATTTCTTGGGGGTGTCCTAAAGAGTGAAGTCATTGAAAAATTATAAAATTCCCTTACTCACGATCTTCGTGGTCACATGTGTTTTATTATTGTTTGTTACTTTTGGCTTTTACGGAATCATAATTTCAGGAGACCCTGATGGGCTTGGAAGGACTTTAGCTGATTCAGGAGTGCAAGAACCAGATCCTATAATGGCTTTATTGAGCTTTCTCCAAAATGATTTTATTATTGCCATTATAGGAATCCTGTTAATCGTTGGGCTATCAGTTGGCACCTTCTATCTTATTGGTTATGTAAAAAATAAAAAACGCAAATGATCATAACTAAAATATTTCTTTTTCTTTTTATATAGCAGATTTTCAACTTTATCTGATAAAAAAAGTTATTTTTATAAACATCCAAAAATTCTTTTCTATCTGATTAAATAATAAAGAATTAAAAAGAGAAAATAATAAAATGCTCTTTCAACATCATTGGACAGTTGGGTTAACTCCTATAGAGATCACCATAGTAATTATCATCTGGTTTATAATTAACCTATTAATAACAGCTATATTTCTTAAATTAGCATTAGGAATTGTTGGTGCTAAGCATACAGATTTTGGGGAAGTCTTTGTTACAGCATTCGTGGTTACCATTCTAAGTTTGTTATTGTTTATTTGGTGGATTCTTACTATTATAAGTTTAATTCTAATTTTCTATTTCATAGCAAAGCGCCACGATATCGGATTTTGTATGGCAATTATTGTTGCTATTCTAGCATGGATAATTGAATTACTGGTAGTAATCGCCCTCTTTGTTTTATTAGGAATAATAGGGTGGACTATTGGTTCAATTTTTGGTTTTCCTTAAACTATATTTTTTTTATTTTCTTTTATCACTTCCAGGTGGATTTAAGATGAATGATTTCATCATACATGATCTAAAATAATATTTTTTACTATGTATTAACCAGATTTCTGCGTTAAAGCTTAAAATTCAAATATTTTCTCTATTAAACCTATATTTTTCAAATAAAATCAATATTTTTAATATCATGAATGCTATAAAAATTGCTAGATCTACGTTTCTGTTTTTAACTTTTTTTTCTTTCTTTTTCTGAATAAAACCTTAAATTCGAATATGAAAGACATCCGTTAAAAAATAATTGATTTAATCCTAATTTTTAAAGAAAATGCCTTTTTTGACAAATTATTCCAACTTACACCAGATTAATCAACTTCCCAAATCTGAATTTTGTCGAGAAATTTTTTTACTTTTTTTCGTGGAATTTTTCGGAATATACCAAAATCTTTAAATATATGTAAGCTGTTATCTATAATAAGCAACATCAAAATTTTTAAATACTTATTAAAAATTAATATGTGGAGGAATGAAAAAAAATGTCTGATTATATTTCCTGGAGTCCTATTCGAAGATTAATGAAACATAATGGTGCTTTAATCGTCGCTCGAGATGCAGTCGATGAATTAGTAGACTGGATGGGTAAGAGCGCTGAAAAAATCACGAAAACCGCTTTAGGTTTAACAAAGCACTCCAAGAGGAAGAAAATTACACGAGATGACATCTTACTCGCAATTAAATACTTCTAAATGAGTGTAAATATACAATCTTTTTTTTCTTTTTTCATATTATTACTAAATTTCCTTCATAAGTAACTACTTTCTATTGGGTAAATATCCATTCTCATACATATTTTTTGAGAAATAGGACATTTTTGCTGCATTTTCTGATAAAAATTTTGATTTTTTACTCGTTCTAATGAAAATATATTTTGTTTTTCTTTTTTTAATATTCCAAGTTAACTTTTTTCTCATGATCCCACTTTGAGCGTCTTTACACCATTCTTGCCTACATTTTTG